>JBFLKV010000007.1:0-5639 GCA_040883365.1 Eubacteriales bacterium | reverse complement strand
CGCATTTTTACCGCTATTCAGTTTCAATATCTCGCGTTAATTCGGTGACCATCTTGTCCAGCCAATCGCCTTCAAATAGTTCAATCATCCCCGCATCACTAGCCGCAGATATTTTGGTATTAATCGGCAGTTTTGCCGTCAATGGAATCTCATATTTTTTTGCAATCTCTTCGATATGGCTTTCCCCATAAGGGAAATGCTTTTTGCCGCATTCATCACATGTAAAATAGGCATAGTTCTCGACCAAGCCCAAAATCGGCACATTCATCATCTGGGCCATCTTCACTGCCTTGCCAACAATCATGGAAACCAAGTCTTGAGGTGAGGTGACCACGACAATGCCATCGATCGGGATGGACTGGAACACCGTTAGCGGTACATCGCCCGTTCCCGGTGGCAGATCCACAAACATCACATCGATATCGTCCCATATAACATCCGACCAAAACTGTTTGACCGTGCCCGCCAAAATTGGACCGCGCCAAATCACCGGATCAGTATCGTTTTCCAAAAGCAGATTAACCGACATAATATCGATGCCCGTTTTGGTACGCACCGGAAAGATGCTGTCTTCGTTGCCTTGTGCTTTTTCAGTGATGCCAAAAGCTTTGGGGATGGATGGGCCGGTGATATCAGCGTCCAAAATGGCCGTACTGAAGTCCATACGTTTTGCCAAAGTCGCCAACATAGATGTTACCATCGATTTGCCCACGCCGCCTTTGCCGCTGACCACTGCTATCACTTTTTTAACATCCGAAAGCGCGTGTAGCTTTTCGGTAAAATCGGTCTGTGCCTCCGCACGGGTGTCACAGGTTTCGCCGCAAGATGAACAGTTGTTGTTACAAGTTTCACTCATTTTATTTTCACTCCGTTAGGTTTAAATTATTAACATATGTTTTTATCATTATTATTATACTAGTGTATCTATAAAAGTAAAGGGTTGTTTTGTAAACATCGTCCATGACTAAGGCTTACTTGCGATGGTTAAATATATCAGCGGATTTATGTTCTCACTGGATATCGCTGTAAACCCGGCCGTCGCTAGCAAGCATTCGGTCTGTTCTGGCGGTATAAATGCGCGCATGCCCCTATCGCTCGGGTCCATGCTTCGTCTTCCGCTGACAAACTCCACAATAAATATCCGACCGCCATGCTTTAATAGTCGATAATAATCTGAAAGAAAGGCTTCTTTTTTTGCCACTTCATGTAGCACCGTACAACAAAAAACAATATCCGCAGAAGCAGCCGGAATATCCAGCTTTTCGGCTTCGACCGTTACGATATTCGTTATATCCTCTGCCTCAGCCTGCGCCGCAATACCTGCCAACAGCGCTGTATCAATATCGACAGCAAAAACTCGCCCTTGAGGTAACTCCTTAGCAAAACGAAAAGCAAACGCGCCCGGCCCGGCACCGGCATCCACCAGTGTCTCATCGCCGGATAGGTTTAACCTTGCCATCAGCTCTTCGCTGTCCATCCGCTCTAAACGCTCAGGAGATAGTATCCGTTTTTTCTTGCTTTCGTCCATATCCTTCACCCTCTTTTGTGTGCCAAACCCTCTGGCATTCATCCTGCATCATATCACAGAGTCTTTTTTTTCTCAACAAAAAACCAGCGCACCTAAAGGTTACCTATACTAACCAGTTGACATGTGAACAATTTATGAATATAATTACATAGTTGCGAATAAAAACTACATATATATGCGACAATTTTTTCTATGATGTTGTCTTAATTCTAAGTCGTATGCTTGTACATAGGGCTTTTTTATATTAAGAAATAATTTTAATGAGGTGAGAAGAGTGTTAGGACTAGGTGATTTTTCAATCTTTTCCGCTTTCGTGTTGTGTATTCTTTCCGCGATTGCGTGCGTCGTCTATGGGGCCTTTAACTGGAACAAGGGCGATACATCAGAAGCCGAAAAGAAGCTGGAAGCAAAATGGGATAAGACAGAAAAAGACATGGCTGAAAAGCTTGACATTTAGGAACGGAGAAGAGATAAGATGAATATTAATGTAATGCAAATCATTGTCATTGTAGTGTATCTGTTCATCATAGCCGTTTTGGGCTATATGGGCTTTAGCCGTACCAAGAACACGCGTGACTATCTGCTTGGCGGAAGAAGAATCCACCCGGCTGTCATGGCGCTGTCCTATGGTGCGACGTTTATTTCAACATCAGCTATCGTCGGTTTTGGCGGATTTGCCGGTGTATTTGGGTTCAGTCTGTTGTGGCTGACCTTCTTAAACATCTTTTTGGGTGTTTTCATTGCCTTTATCTTTTTTGGCAAACGTACCCGTCGTATGGGTCACAACATCAACGCACATACTTTCCCGGAGTTTTTAGGGAATCGTTTTAAATCAAAGTTTATCCAGCGTTTCGCAGGCATCGTGATTTTCTTATTTATGCCGGTTTACACGGCTGCGGTTATGATCGGTGTGGCTGTTCTCTTACAAAGCATGCTGGGTATCGATTACAACGTCGCTTTGTTGGTCTTCTCGCTCATCGTTGCCGCGTACGTTTTCTTTGGCGGCATCAAGGGCGTTATGTATTCAGATGCTTTCCAAGGTGGTTTGATGCTCATCGGCATGACCATCCTTTTGGTCAGCGTATACAACCAACTGGGTGGTGTGGTTCCTGCGCATCAGAAGTTAACTGACCTTTACGCCAATTCGGCTATCGCAGAGCAAATCGCAGGTCTGCAATCTGGCGGCTTCCAGGGTTGGACGAAGATGCCTGTACTTTTCAGCAAAAACTGGTGGACTGTTGTTTCATCCATCGTGATGGGCGTGGGTATCGGCGTTTTGGCACAGCCACAGTTGGCCGTTCGCTTTATGACGGTTAAGTCCGATCGCGAACTCAATCGCGCGATTCCTATCGGCGGTGTTTTCATTCTGATGATGACCGGCGTGGCCTTTGTGGTGGGCGCACTTTCCAATGTGTTGTTCTTTGAAACAACAGATAAGATTGCCATCGTAGCTGCCAGCGGAACCGACAACGTGATTCCAATGTTTTTAAATAACTTCATGCCAACATGGTTTATCACCGTATTCTTGGTGGTTCTAATGGCCGCAGGCATGAGCACCATCAGCAGTCAGTTCCACGCAATGGGTACCGCTGTTGGACGCGATATCTTCAAGGTTAAGGATAGCAACTCCAAAAAATCATTGCTGGTTACCAGAATCGGCGTTTTAGCCGCCATTATTTTCACCATTGTTTTGGCTTATGTTTTGCCAAAAGTTTGGGACGGCGCTATCGCGATTTCCACCGGCCTATTCTTCGGCTTGTGTGCCGCTTCCTTCCTGCCCATGTACTTTGGTGCACTATACTGCAAAAAGCTGACCAAGACCGCCGCTATTTCCAGCATGCTGTCTGGTTTCGTTTCGGCGACACTTTGGATGCTGTTCATGCATTCCAAAGAGTCAACCGTACTAAAGCTCTGTGAAGCGCTGACCGGAAAAACCACTTTGGCTCCAGAAGGCACTATGTGGGCCGTGGTTGACCCGATTATCATTTCGCTAAGTGTATCAATTATCGTCATCATCGTTGTTCAGGCTTTCTCCAAAAAGTCTTTGAATAAAAAGCATCTCGATGCTTGCTTTGACGAAATAAAATAAGCATGAATTAAAACAAACAAAAACACAGATGCCATCGCATCTGTGTTTTTTTATATGCTTTTAAATTGTTTTTTTAAAGTGCTGTTTCCAAATCCTTTTTCGCCAGCATAGGGATATTTTCTTTTTTCAATATGTCCAGCGCACCCTCTACATCGTCCACCTTAAAGACAATCAGCGCACTCTCTTTTGGCTTGTTGACAAAAGAGTAAAGATACTCAATACCGATTTGTGCATTTTGCAGAATATCCAAAACTTGCGTCAATCCACCCGGATGATCTTCGACCACCACCACAATAACCGGACTTAAGTTAACGGTATACCCATCTTCTTTTAAAGCCTTCACCGCTTTTTCTTCGTCGTTGACAATGGTGCGCATGATGCCAAAATTGGTCGTGTCCGCGATGGTCAAGGCCAAAAGGTCGATGTTATTATCGCTTAAAACATGCGTGACCTGCGACAATCTACCTGTCGTATTCTCCAAAAAAACTGATAATTGATTGACCATAATATCCTCCTTATAGGCTACAGTTTACGGTTATCGACCACGCGCTTGGCTTTGCCCATGCTGCGCTCAATGGTCTTGGGTTCAACAAGCTTAATCTTGGCATGAAGCCCCAACAAAGAATGAACCTGTTCACCGATACGATTGCGAACCGCTTCCACCGCTTTCACTTCGTCGCTGAACAGTGCGTCGCTCATTTCCACCCAAATCTCCAAGGTGTCCAGATTGTTCACCCGATCGACCACCAAAAGGTAATGCGGCTCGATCTCTTCAAACTTGACCAGTACCGACTCCACCTGAGACGGGAACACATTGACACCACGAATAATGAGCATATCGTCGCTTCTGCCCATCACTTTTTCCATCCGAACCAGCGTTCTTCCGCACTTGCAAGGTTCATAGTTTAATGATGTGATATCACGCGTACGATAGCGTATCAGCGGGATGCCCTGTTTGGTCACCGTGGTGATCACAAGCTCGCCTTTGCTGCCATCTGGCAACACTTCTCCGGTCTCCGGATTGATGATTTCTGGGATAAAGTGGTCTTCATTGATGTGAAGGCCGTCCTGCTCCTCGCATTCGGTGGCCACACCCGGTCCGATAATTTCGGATAGACCGTAAATATCGGTCGCGCGGATGCCGAGTTTTTCTTCAATCTGCTCCCGCATCTCATGCGTCCACGGCTCGGCGCCAAAAATGCCGTATTTCAACGCCAAATCCTTCTTGGGGTCTATACCCATCTCTTTCATCACTTCGGCCAGATACAGCGCATATGACGGCGTACACGAGATAGCGTGTGAGCCAAAGTCACGAAGCAACATGATCTGTTTCTCGGTATTTCCGCCCGATATGGGAATCACAGCCGCGCCGATTTTTTCGCCGCCGTAATGCGCGCCAAGACCGCCGGTAAAAAGGCCATAGCCATACGCGTTCTGCAGAACGCTATCCGGGGTTACGCCCGCTGCCATCAGTGTCCGTGCCATCACTTCGGACCAAGTCTCAATATCATCACGTGTGTACCCAACCACTGTGGGTTTGCCCGTGGTGCCCGAAGACGCATGCAACCGAACAATATCACTCATCGGCACCGCAAACGCATCAAACGGGTAATTATCTCTTAAATCGTCTTTCACGGTGAAAGGCAGTTTTTTCAGGTCATCGATAGTGGCCACTTCGTCCGGCGAAATACCCGCTTCGTCCATCTTTTTCTTGTAATAACCGACGTTTTCATAGCAATACTTTGCTAGACGCTTCAACCGCTCGCTTTGCAGCGCGGTCATCTTTTCTCTGCTCATGCATTCGCATTTCTCGTTCCAGATCATATCTCCTCCTAAACCTCATAACCTCGGTTGAAAGCTTGCTCGTTGATCTCCACCGTCTTTTGTGGTACACATGCCTTTACCGCTTCCATCCAAGTTTTTTTATCCCCACCCATAATATGGGCCAGTTTACCAATCATAATCGTATTGACCACTTTGATGGTCCCAACGTCTTCAGCAATCGCTGCCGCATCTACCTCT
>JBFLKV010000277.1:0-3309 GCA_040883365.1 Eubacteriales bacterium | reverse complement strand
GTAAATAATATAAGGATTGAAGATAGATGGATCATTTATATATAAAAGGTGCACGTGTGCACAACTTAAAGAATATTGACGTTACGATCCCAAGGGACAAACTGGTGGTGATCACTGGGCTTTCAGGGTCGGGTAAGTCCTCGTTGGCGTTCGATACAATATATGCCGAAGGGCAACGGCGGTATGTTGAGTCGCTCTCGGCTTATGCGCGTCAGTTTTTGGGGCAGATGGATAAGCCCGAGGTGGATTATATCGAGGGGCTGTCTCCGGCGATTTCGATTGACCAGAAAACCACATCAAAGAACCCGCGTTCCACCGTGGGTACGGTCACAGAAATCCATGACTACTTGCGGTTGTTGTATGCGCGCGCAGGTACGCCGCATTGTGTTAAATGCGGCAAACCCATCCAGCGACAGACCGTAGACCAGATGGTGGAAGAAGCGTTGAAACTCGACGACGGCACACGGCTTTTGGTTTTGGCACCGGTGGTGCGCGGACGAAAAGGCGAATACAAAAAACTATTTGAACGCTTGATGAAATCTGGCTTTGTCCGTGCGATAGTGGACGGAATCACCTATAACTTGGATGAAGATATTCCTTTAGAGAAAAACAAAAAGCATACCATCGACTTGGTGGTGGATCGCTTGGTGGTGGGGCCGGATATCGGCAGCCGTCTGGCATCCAGCTTTGAGACCGCTATGCATGAAGCCGAAGGGCTGGTAAAAATCAAAGACCCGGACAGTGACTATGAGAATCTGTTCAGCCAGCATTTTGCTTGTGCCGATTGTGGCATCAGTATGGAGGAAATATCCCCTCGGATGTTTTCCTTTAATAACCCTTACGGCGCTTGTCCGGCCTGTCATGGACTTGGGTTTGTGCTAAAAGTGGACCCCGACTTGATTGTGCCCGACAAAACCCTTTCGCTGAACAAAGGCGCGATCAATGCACCGGGTTGGCATTCAGCAGGCGACAGCAATTCTTGGAATGGTCAATATTTTCTTGCGCTTTCCAAGCATTACAACTTTTCTCTGGATACGCCGTTTGAGGATTTACCCAAAAAAGCAAAAGATGTACTGCTCTATGGTTCCGGCAAGGAAAAGATCAAGGTCAATTACCAATCCGAACGGGGTTCGGGTGTGTTTGAGACCGAGTTTGAAGGCATTATCAATGTGATGGAACGGCGCTATCGGGAAACCAACTCGGATGCGGCCAAATCGGTCTATGAGGAGTTGATGAACAACTCGGCCTGCGAAGTCTGCCACGGCAGGCGGCTTCGGGATGAAGCATTGGCGGTCAAGATTGGCGACAAGAACATCATGGAAGTCTCGAACATGTCCATCAGCGACTGCATGGCGTTTTTTGAACAATTGGAACTCTCGGAGCAAAAGATGCTGATTGCCGAGCGGGTGGTCAAAGAGATTAAAGAGCGCTTGAGCTTTTTAATCAATGTAGGACTTAACTATCTGACGCTGTCACGTTCTGCGGGCACGCTTTCGGGCGGAGAAGCCCAGCGGATTCGTCTGGCCACGCAAATCGGTTCGGGCCTCATGGGCGTGCTGTACATTTTGGATGAACCCTCCATCGGTCTGCACCAGCGGGACAACAGCCGTTTAATTGAGACACTAAAGAATTTAAAAACATTGGGTAATACGCTGATTGTGGTGGAGCACGATGAGGAAACCATTCTTTCGGCGGATTATGTTTTAGATATTGGGCCGGGGGCAGGTAGCCATGGCGGCAAGGTGGTGTCCGCGGGTACGCCGGATGAAATCATGGCGGATAAAAAATCCATTACCGGTCAGTATTTGAGCGGAATCAAATCCATACCCATTCCAGCCGAGCGAAGAACTCCACGAGGCGAAATTGTGATACGCGGAGCTGAGGAGAACAATCTGAAAGGCATTGATGCACCCATCATGTTGGGCGTTGTTAATGTGGTCACCGGGGTATCCGGCTCGGGCAAGTCCAGCCTAATCAACGAAATTTTGTTCAAGTCGCTGGCCAAGAGCATCAATCGCGCCAAAACGCGACCGGGCAAGCATAAAGACATTGCGGGGGCTGAGGCGCTGGACAAAATCGTGGATATCGATCAATCGCCCATCGGCAGAACACCGCGCTCAAACCCCGCTACCTATACCGGCATGTTCACGCATATTCGTGATATCTTTGCGGCCACCGAGGATGCAAAGATTGCAGGGTATAATAAAGGACGGTTTTCCTTCAATGTCAAAGGCGGACGATGTGAAGCCTGTAGCGGAGATGGGATCATCAAAATAGAAATGCACTTTTTGCCGGATGTTTATGTCCCTTGCGAAGTATGCAAAGGCAAACGCTATAATCGGGAAACGCTGGAAGTGAAATATAAGGACAAAAACATCTATGAAGTGCTGGACATGACCGTGGAAGAAGCGCATGCGTTTTTCAAGGCGATTCCGCGCATCCACGCCATCACGCAAGTCCTGATGGATGTGGGGCTTTCGTATATCAAGCTGGGACAGCCCAGCACCACTCTCTCAGGCGGCGAAGCCCAGCGCATCAAGCTGGCCACGCATCTGGCCAAGCGCCAGACCGGCAATACGCTGTATATTTTGGACGAACCCACGACCGGCCTGCATATGGCCGACGTTAATCGGTTGGTCGGTATTATCGACCGCTTAGCCGATAAAGGCAATACCATTGTGATTATCGAGCATAATTTGGACGTGATTAAATGCGGAGATTATGTTTTGGACCTTGGCCCCGAAGGCGGAGACAAGGGGGGCGAGATTATTGCCACCGGCACGCCTGAAGAAATTGCAAAAGTAAAAGGCAGCTATACGGGGCAATATTTGAAAAAGGCACTTGCAAAAAAATAAAGGAGCAAATCGCTCCTTTTTTTTTAAACCACTTTTTTATTATGAAATGCATAACAGCAATAGAAACATCCGTCAATTTCCGAGTAAATCTTCTTGGCTTCTTCAATAGCATCGTGACAATCGGCGTATGAGCCAAGAAATGTCTGTTGATTCCCAGACGGTATATAGCCGCAAGTGGACCGATGAACAACGTGATAGCCTTCTTCGTTGGGTATATTGGAAACGTAGTACAGGGGCATGACGTATCACTCCTTTCATAATTTAATATAAAATAATACATTCCCCCTATATTCAAGACCATTATAATCTTTTTTAAGAAAAAAGCAAGTGAACAAATGTAAACTTTTGCAGGGCTATGGATGGATATACATGAAAAAAGGGAGCATTCAGCTCCCAAAATGTGATTAGCCATTGTTGCATGCGCGGCAGCAATAATAGCAACCATCAACATGAG
>JBFLKV010000276.1:0-3718 GCA_040883365.1 Eubacteriales bacterium | reverse complement strand
CACCATCGGGCTTGAACAGGCGATTGAGCAAATCAAAAAAGACAATCCGAATTATAAAGACTACATTGTAGTGAATAATAACGGAACGGAATATGTCAGGTCGAAGCCGGATAAAAGTACGAAAAACAATATTGAAGATTAATAAATTTTCCATGCACTACTCCAAGTAGTGCATGGAATCAACTGAGGTTAATATATGGCAATAATCGATACATACAGAAATAATGTTATAAAGAAGAGAAGCGATCTTGCAAAGCTTTCTGAGGATAAAGCAAAAGAAAGCGGGAAAATAGCAGCAATTAAGAATCGCATTCAATCTGCTCAAAGAAGTCTCAAAAACTCAAAATCGCTCTCGACCATTAATTCGAAATTGGGAGAGATCTCTCGGTATGAAAAGCAGCTTGCAGATATTGATAAAAAAATTGCATCTATTGAAAAAAACATTGCAACAAAAACGAAGGAGTTAGGAGCCGAAGGAAAAAAACTAAGTAACGAAGAAATGAAGATTAGCAAAAAACAAGCGGAGATGGCGTCCCAAAGATACAGTGAAAGCAAAAAGCAGTTCAGAGAAATGACTTCTGCGCTCACATATCAATACAATGAACAACAGGGCATAAAGCGACAATTGGCTGATTTGGCTTCTCTTCCGGAGAAAATTATAGTTCTCTTCTTGGCCTCCAACCCAAAGAATACGGATTCACTTCGCCTTGACGAAGAAGCGCGGGAAATACGTGAAATGATAAGCAAATCAAAACATCGCGATGCCGTAAAATTTGAAACTAGGCTAGCTGTTCGTCCTTTAGATATTCTTCAAGCAATAAACGAACTAAACCCAGACGTTATTCACTTTAGCGGTCATGGAACTCAGAATGACGAAATCGTGCTCGAGGACGCTGATGGTAACGCAAAACTTGTTTCAAAAGAAGGAATTGTCCAAACAATTCGGCTTTCTTCAGACAGAATCAGACTGGTTTTCTTTAATACATGTTTTTCTTCAGAGCAAGCACAAGATGTTGTGAAGCACATTGAAGCTGCAATTGGAATGACAACGTCAATTGGGGATAAAGCTGCAATTGTGTTTTCTTCATACTTTTATTCAGCATTGGGATTCGGATTATCTTTGGAAAGATCTTTTTCACAAGCAAAAGCAGCTTTATTACTAGAAGGCATTCCCGAAGAAAACACACCGGCTCTATACATAAAAGATGGCCTGAACTCAGAAGATATATTTATTGTTAAACCCCCGAACATATAACGATACTTCAACAGGTATAAAAAAATGACTAATAAATCAAAAACAGATAACACTTTTTCAAAAACACCCCGAACACTCCAACGTGTTCAGGGTGTTTTTTCTTATGTGAAACAAAAGAACCAGAAGGCCGAGCAGGCATCCGCGCAAGGATACGCTACGGATAAATCCGTTGAAGGTGGCGAACATGCCGCCCAAAAAAGCGCAGAGCTGGGATACAAGACTTTAATTAAGACCAAAGAAGCCATCAAATATCAAATCAAAAGGCACGCCGACGGCAAGGCAAACAGTCAAAGCGGTCCCGACAAGGCCGACATCAAAACCAAGGAGTCTACGATTAAGCGCGACCCCAAGACAAAAAACAGGGCGGGCGTCAAGACCAAACCGCTGACGGTCAAGCAAACCAAGCGGCAGGTGTATGCCTCACAAAAACATGCGCAGACCGCGGCAAAGAAAGCCAAGCGGGCAGTGCAAAACGCCAAGAAGACTTCAGCAGCAGCCAAGAAAGCCGTAAGAGAAACCGTAAAGACCACAAAGAAAGTGGTAAAATCGGTCATCACCGCGGCCCGAGCCGCCGCTTCGGCTTTAAAATCTCTTGTCGTTGCCATCGCTACAGGCGGCTGGATGGTCATCGTCATCATTTTGGTCATCACGCTGGTGGTCGTGTTAGCTGCCTCCCCTTGGGGCATCTTCTTTGAAGATACTGACGACGCCACGCCAACAGCTCCGGAGCTGGTCGAGACCCTCAACCGTAACTTTGAAAACCGCATCGCTTCGATCATTGCGGACGCCGGCAAAGTCGATGAGATTCTGATGGATAACGAATCGGACGCCATCCAGTACCAGCCTTACAACTGGCCGGACGTGCTGGGCGTTTACTCGGTTAAGCTCTCGGCTAACCCCGATCAGGATGCCTATCTGGATGTGCTGGTGATGGACCAAAGACGCGTTAAGGCGCTGGAATCCGTGTTCTGGGATATGAATGTGATTACCTATAAGATTATTGAGACCGAAGTGGAACCGGAGCCGACACCTAATAATGTTGAAAATCCCAAGCCAGAACCTACACCGCAAATCGTTCGGACGCTGACCATCCATATTGAAAGCTTAACTTATGCGGAAGCCGCTGAGCTGTATGGCTTTACCAAACATCAGGACGCGCTATTGGATGAACTGATGTCGGCCGAATACTATGCCATGTTTATGGAACTCTGCGGTATGGACACGTATATCGGTCTAACACCGGAGCAATTGGAGAACCTGATTAACAATCTACCGGTCGGAACGCTTGGCAGTGAGATCGTCAAGCACGCCGCGTCAAGATTGGGCGATCCGTACTCTCAGGCCCTTCGAGGACAGGGCAGCTATGTGGACTGCTCTTATCTTTCCAGGTGGTGCTACCAACAAGCAGGCGTCACCAGCTTCACCACTGCAACCGCCGCGGCGCAAGCCGAGTACTGCATAAATAACCAGCTTACCGTTGCCAAGTCTGACCTTCAACCAGGCGACTTAATCTTCTGGTCCTTCAACACCAACGGGCGGTTCATGAACATCGGCCATGTGGGCGTCTATGCGGGAAACGGCATGGTCATCGACGCTTCGTATTCCAAAGGCATGGTGGTCTATCGGCCGATATTCGCATCCAATAATCAGGTCTGCTACGGCCGGCCGCATGTAAAGTGAGGTGATAGGATGACGCGAAAACAGAAAATCATCCTGCTGGTTATTCTCCTTATAGCTGCCTTCGGGCTTGTCTTTCCCCTACATTTCGTTTTAAAGAAGGCCCCCATTGAACCCACAATTGTTATGAACACAATCAGAAAAGAGCCCTTATCTTCCCTTGAGGTAAACCCTGTCGAATCAATAAATACAGAAACGTCCGCCAGTCCACTACCCTCACCCAACAAAGATCGTGAAGACGAATCCGTTTATGCCACCATCACTATCCAAACTGACAAGAAAACCAAAGCGTTTGAAATTTATCAGGATATTGAGGAAGCAACCCTTGACCAGCATATCGGACACTTACCTTCCTCGGCAGATCCGGGTGAAGGCGGTCTATGCGTCCTCATGGGGCATCGGGATAGAGAGCTTAAGATATTAAAATACACCAAGGTTGGCGATGTGTTCACGATACAGAAAAACGGTACTCACTACCGCTATAGGGTGACGCATATTGAGATCCAGGATAACATTGAGTCCCTATTCTTCCCCGCTGTCAACGGCAGTTGTTTGGCTATTGTCACCTGCTATCCGTTTGATTTCTTGGGTTCGGCGCCACAGAGGATCATTATTTACGCCGAATCACTCTATTAAGTCACATTTCATAGTTTGTTCGCTTTACACACACATCCGTTTGTATATAATGCATATATACGAACATTAATTCCCTTTCGATAAAAGCGATAAGCCGGCCCACCCCCTGCTGGTTTCTCGCTTTTATCATCTCTTTTTTTGGATGGTTAT
>JBFLKV010000275.1:0-5580 GCA_040883365.1 Eubacteriales bacterium | reverse complement strand
CGCGTGCACCCCGAAAGCCTTTTAAGCCGGATAAAGATTCCGTCTGCGATTCATCAGCTCTTGACCTTTGTGTTTGTTTCGCTGACATGGGTGCTGTGTAGGGCCAACAGCCTAAAAGATGCCGTTTATATCTATGGAAACCTAAAGCTGAACAACATCCGGCAGTTGCTGGTGCCCGGGCACCTCGGCATCGGGCTGGATAAAAAGGAAATCGTCGTGCTGGCGGCCTGTGTGGTGGGTCTGTTCGGCTTTGAGGCATATAGATTCTTTGGAAGAAAGGAGCAACGAATCGAAAATGACATGTTGCAGGGGCTAGTCATCGTCATCTTGGCGGCTTTTGTCCTGCTGTTTGGGTACTATGGGCTGTATGAACCCTCCGAATTTATATATTTTCAATTCTAGAATGTGGCACATATGAAATTAAAAAATGTGGCTAAAATACTACTATTTCTTCTTCTGTTTGTGGGGTTGTTTGCTTGGTTAAACCAAATCACAACGCCCGACCGAACCGGCGATTTGCCTTGGGATGAGTTTTATTCATTGCCAAATGATACGCTGGATATTGTGATTCTCGGATCTTCCAAAGCGAACCATACCTATAATCCGCTGATTATTAATGAAGCACTTGGACTGGATGCCTATTGTCTTTCAGCGCATGGCATTGGGCTGGACGAGAGCTATTATGCGCTAAAGGAAGCGTTTAAGACCCAGTCGCCTAAAATCGTGGTGCTGGAGCTGTATTCGGCTAAGCCAACCGGCGATAAGAAAAACGAACGCGCACCCTTGCATCGCGCGTACGACGCCATGCATTTTTCATTAAATAAAGCGCGTGGGATATTGAGCAAAGTGCCGCTGGATGAGAGCTTGGAGTATTTTATCCCTTTCACCATCAACCATAGCAATTGGAAGACGCTGAGCTTTAAGGATATGTTCAGGGATAAAGCATCGGGTTACACACGGTATTTTGGGTATTATCTTGTCGAGTATTCTATTGACCAAAGCGAGTTTATAACGCTTCCCGAAAACTATATGGTGGATACTCGCACGATTCTGCCGGATGATGACACCATGGCGACGCTGGCGCGCATCACCGCACTTTGCCAAGCGAACGACGCACAGCTTGTCTATGTGGTTTCTCCCGGATATGGCGAAGACTTGTTTGGATATGAGGATTTGCATCGGCTGGTCAATGGTCTAACGCCTTATGCTCAAGCCGAGGGTATCTTGATTTGGGATTATCACCGCTTGCTGGTGGACGGCGAGATGCAGTATATGGACTTCACCGATTCGCACCACACCAACACACTGGGCGCCGATAAGGTGAGCCGCGCCTTTGCTGAGGATATCGAAAGTGCTTTTGCTGATCTCTTGGCCGACTACACACAGGATTGGGATATTGCTGATATGCTTGCGTCGTACGAGGAAGAATATAAGAAGCTAAGCGACGCGCAGTAAGCGATCAAAATGAACCGTCGGGGCGACAACAGCTTAAGAGAGCTTTTCCATCAGCCATTCGTGATAGCGGGATAAAATCTTCAAGGTTAAAACACCGCTGGAGCCCATCAGCTTAAAAACCGTCTTTGTCACTTCGGCCTTATTGAGCGAAAGAACAAAAGGACCATTGTCATCATTGATTTCTCGGGTCCACTGTTCAAAGTCTTTCACGGTGATGGTTGCAACGAATTCGGAAAAGTCAGGTGTTTTGTCCATTGATATCGCCTCCAGGGTAAATGATTTTATACAAAACAGTATACCAATAAAGGCGGGGTTATTCAATTGGGATAGAATAAAAGGATAGGGCAGTGTGTGCGCTATTGTGAATAATAAAAAGAAAGCCACTAAATCAATAGTGGCTTTTTTGGTACACCCGGCAGGATTTGAACCTGTGGCCTTACGAGTCGGAGTCGTACGCTCTATCCAGCTGAGCTACGGGTGCGTGATTTTTTCGTCCAGACGTTATTATACCTTTCTCACCTTCGTTCGTCAATTTCTATTCTCAAATTTTTCAAAATTGCATGACGTATCTTTTGCCTCTGTATAGAGTGAGATACGGGGTGATAACAGGATATAAACAAAAAAAGATATAAATATAAAATAAATACCTTGCAATAAACAGTAGTGTATGATATATTGTATTCAAGCAAGATAAGGAGGTGTTCCGTGAATATCCAATTTAAAAAAGGAATTCTGGAAATGTTAGTTCTCTCTTTGCTTATAGAAAAGGACAGATACGGATATGAATTGGTTAACGAGATCTCAAAAAACATATCTATATCTGAAGGGACAATTTATCCGCTTTTAAGGCGCCTTAACAATGACGGTTATTTTGAAACTTACCTGAAAGAATCCACCGAAGGTCCACCGCGCAAATACTATCGTATTACGGAAGCGGGCAAAGAGGCTTTACGGGTTCTAGGCGAAGAATGGGACAAGTTCTTGGAAGGTGTAGGTAAAATTTTAAAAGGAGATAAGAAATGAACAAAAATGAGTTTATGAGAAAGCTGAAAGACGGCCTTGTGGGTCTGAATCAGACAGATAAGCGAGAAATTCTGCTGGATTATGAAGAGCATTTTTTAGATGGCATAAAGCTTGGCAGAACAGAGGAAGAAATTTGTGAGAGCCTTGGCGATCCGACTGAGTTGGCAGCAAACATTAAAAAAGAAGGCAAAAACACATCAGGCTCAGTCAATGACGGCGTGAATACGGCGGCTTATATCATCGGCATTATTGCGTTGGGTATCGGCAGCTTGTGGTTGCTTGGATTTGCATTTAACGTGGTAGGCACACTGTTTGGCAGTTTCATCGGTCTATTTGCTGTGTTGGCGTTTCCACTGACAGGGTCGGTGACCGTGATCGCAATCTGCGCGCTGGTACTGACGATATCTGTCACGGTAATGATTATTCTTGGGTTGATTAAACTGACAATTTTGGTGATCAGATGGTTTAAACAGATGATCAATGGTCTGACCCACGATGAAGACAAAAAAATCACACGTGAGTTTAAGATGTTTAAAGTGAAAGGTTGGATATGGATTACACTGGGGTGTATCGCTGTTCTGGCTTTTGGCGGCATCTTATTTGGAGCGCTCAATGTAGGCGTAAACGTAGTCGATGCAGTGATTAGTGGAGATATTGACGCTTTTATTGAAAACGTAGAAGATATTGATATCGACAGCGAAGAAGATTTTATAAGATTCATTGAGCAAAATGACGGTTTCCCGATGGGGCTCATTTTCGATCAAGACAAGCTCGACTCGGGCAGTTTCAACTTTGTGCGCCTGATGGGATGGCGCAAATCGGTGAGTGATACTCAAGCATTAGATATGACCGGGGTTGATACGGTGGTAATCAAAGCCTTATCAGCCGGTATTGATGTGAACATCGGTGATGAAGCGGATGCTAGTCTAACCGGATATTCGCGCCACGGCAACGAAAAACTAAACATCACAAAAAGTGGATCCACGCTTGAGATTGAAGTGGTCCATGGTATCAATGCATTTAACAACAGTTGGTTGACTTTGGACGTTACATTGCCAGCCGAATTGCTGGATAAATTAGTCGTTGAAAACGCTTCGGGCAGTATCGAAGTGAATGGCATCCAAGCACAGATTTTAAGTGTCGAGGGTAATTCGGGAAGTATCAGCATCGACGGCGAGGGTTACTCCTATACACTTGTAGAGGTGGATAATTCCTCGGGACGGATTGAGATTGATGATATTAGCGATGCTGACCAAGTGAATGTGAAAAACACATCAGGTTCGATTATCCTTTCAAACATCACTTGCGATCGTTTGCAGGTTAAAAATTCATCCGGCCGCATTGAAGGCGAGATGCTGGAAGCAGATTTGGATGTGAGCAACACCTCGGGCAATATCAACTTGATGGCTGACCTGGGTGACGGAGAAAGTGTGGTCAATTGTACATCCGGCCGTATTGAGCTTGACCTTAATGAAGAGCCGATGGATATCGTTGCCAGCACATCATCCGGTTCGGTCAGGGTTGCAGAAAACGAGATGCTTTCGGTCACCTTGGACGGCGGTGATGGCTATGTAGCCGAATACACTGACGAAACGATGGACACCCCCAGCATTGAAGCGAATGCCACGAGCGGTAATGTGGTGATTTCATTCTACTAGACAAGAAACTTTAATCAGATAAAAAGTGTGGACATGTTTCACACTTTTTTATTTTGCCGATTTATAGTATAGTATTAAGGCGAATTAAGGGAGAAGAGCATGGCAAATCAAACATTGCAAAGCCGCGTTGTCGTCGGCATGAGTGGCGGCGTGGATTCGGCGGTCGCGGCGTATGTCCTAAAAGAAGCGGGATACGACGTGGTCGGTGTGTTTATGAAAAACTGGGACGAAACGATCGACGGTGGAGAGTGTACCGCAGCGGCCGATTTTCGGGATGTCCAGTCGGTTTGTGATGCCATCGATATCCCATACTATACGGTTAACTTCCAGCAGGAATACTACGACCGCGTATTTACTTATTTTTTAGATGAATATAAAAGTGGACGCACACCTAACCCAGATGTGATGTGCAACTCCGAGATCAAGTTTGACGCGTTTTTGGAGTTTGCCTATAAAACAGGAGCATCGGCAATCGCCACCGGGCATTATGCCAGACTGGATAAATCCGATGGTATTAAGCTTTTAAAAGGCAAAGATGCCGGTAAAGATCAATCCTACTTTCTTTGTATGTTGACGCAAAATCAGCTGAAGGATGTGCTTTTTCCGGTGGGGGATATGGAAAAACCCGAAGTGCGGAAAATTGCGGAGGAATTGAATCTGTCAGTGGCCGATAAAAAAGACAGCACAGGTATCTGTTTTATTGGCGAACGCAAGTTTAAGGAATTCCTAAAGAAATTCCTGCCCGCAATTCCGGGCGAGATTCGCAGCTTAGATGGCGAGTATATCGGCCAGCATGACGGCCTTATGTATTATACACTGGGACAAAGACGCGGGTTGGATATCGGCGGGCGCGGCACGGGGGAGCGCTGGTTTGTTGTCGAAAAGGACTTAAAGAACAATGTTCTTTTCGTGGTGCAGGGGGACCAATCACCGCTGTACTCCAAAGCGTTAACCACCACCGGCTTTAACTGGATATCCGGAAAGGTGCCAGACGAAGCATTCGATTGCATGGCCAAATTTAGATACCGTCAAGCCGACCAGAAGGTGCGTGTGACGCCCCAAAAAGACGGTATCTATATCGACTTTGCCGAAAAGCAGCGGGCGGTTACGCCGGGGCAATACGCCGTGCTCTATGACGGCGAAGTATGCCTGGGTGGTGGTGTGATTGATAAGGTGATTAAGTAATCCAGGCTTAACCCACATAATAATTGTGATATTAAAAAGGCCGGAGATTCCCGGCCTTAAGCATATCATTGGCTAAAATCTTTTTTAATCATCATTGGCAAACCGCTGTGTCCAAATTTTATAGACACCGCTGAGAACAAGCGTTGTTTTTCCGTTTTTATGTAGATATAAGATATCTCTATCGGTGGTTTTAAGGTAAATATGTCCATCAGCCTCATCAAATAGTTCATCGATGTTTTCAGCGATAACATGTTGGTTT
>JBFLKV010000052.1:0-3457 GCA_040883365.1 Eubacteriales bacterium | reverse complement strand
TAGATATAAGATATCTCTATCGGTGGTTTTAAGGTAAATATGTCCATCAGCCTCATCAAATAGTTCATCGATGTTTTCAGCGATAACATGTTGGTTTTTGCCGGATATATCGGCCATATAGAGCTTCTCATCGACAAGCCAGAGCACTTTTTTTCCGCCGAATGCAACGGCTACGTTATCAACGCTGTCAGCGTCATCTGCCAGCAGAATGCTTTTTTTGCCGTTATAAATATATAGACTATTATCTGAGTTAATATAAGCGCAACCAACAAAATCAGAAGCGGGGATATCTACAAGCGCATCAACTTTGTTTGTGGTAATCAGCTTTGATTTTTCGGTTGATAAATCAACCGATTTGAGATTTCCGTCATCAATCATATACAGCGTGTCAAAATTGTTTTTCAAAGTATACATATCAGGGTGATAGGGAAGACTCTGAACAACTCTTGTCATATCAATTTGATTAATTCCCTTGGAAAGATCTAAAGAATAAAGGTTGTCATCGGAAATGAGGAAAAAGAGACCGGATTCTTCGTCGTAATCTACCATCAATATCCTTTGCCCCATGATATCGAAGGGAAGAAAATCTTTAAAAACTTTCATCTTGCCCTTCGTATTCATAACCACAAGATGATCATCTTCGTTGACGAAAAGGATTTTATCCCTATAAAATGTGGGGTAGCCGAAAAAACCTTCAGCGATTAATGTTTGTTTTGTACCGTCAAGCTCATACAACTTCAATGGATAGTCATTAAACTCCGATGAGTCATCATTAAAATCTTTGGTAACGATGTAGAAGCCGTGGTCACTGTTATAAATATGGAAATAATTACGCAGTGATTCACCCGCTTTCAGGATTTCTTTAGACTTACCATCTTCAAATAAATATAGGGTTCTGATTAAATCGCCATTTTCTTTTTTGTTCTCAATATAATAAAAGCTGTCGCGTTTATCCGTGAATCCAAATATGTAGGCGTTATCAAAAGCGTTTGCGATTTTGATCGTCTTTTTTCCGGTGTATTTATATAGCATTGATTGGCCATCATCAGCCCGCGTATACCAAAGGTCACCATTATGCGGCACGATACTGTCGTAGTCAACGTTTGTATCAATCAATGTCTCTTCGCCGGTATAATCAGCAACCGATAAACTTCCAGCATTATACCTCAGTATTGGTTCATAATAAATATCTTTAATCAGATACACTTTTTCGTCATCAAAAATCCTTATCTCGGGACTAAAAACATCGCCTACACTAGCCGCACGATAGGCTTTTTTGCCTTCAAGTAAGTATAGGCCATCATCCTGGGTGAGACAATATGGCAGTCCTTTGGTACGGCTGTCCTTTTTGGAACGACCTGTGCTAAAAAGAGTTACGCAGCAAATCACGATAGCCACCAGCAGGACACCAATCACAATTACGAATAAAGTAGAGCGCTTTTTAGATTTCTCAGTCGGCTTGGTCAGCTGGTTAGATTCCTGTTCCGACTCGGCTGGGGCATCCAGTTTCTCTCCGCAAAATGCACAGTATTTCGTATGCTCGCTGTTTTTCTTATGACATTTTTGGCATTTCATCTGTTGTTCTCCTCGAAGTGTTTATTATAATGTTCTTTTAAAAGTATATATTAAGTTGCTATCCAAAGCAATGTAATAATGGATGGTATTACCATAATAATCGAAGGTATGGCTATGCCATTTATGGGTATCAATTAAAAAAAGCACCCTGCGTTTTGGGAAGATCCCTAACGCGGAGTGCTATATTTATTTTTTATAAATGAAGCAAAATAACCTTGCTAATAACCAAAGTATGGGTCAACGACAATGCGTTTTCTTTTAATATGCATGGTTTTTAGCCGCTGGATGGTTTGCTTATTCATCTCGATGGGCCCTGAAACGTAGTAATAGGCGTTGTTCCCGTATTCCACAGCAAGATCATCGATGATGCGTGCAGCGACGTCTCGATCATGCAAAAAGTGAAGATCCACGGATGTACTTTTTTTCTTGCTTAAATCGCTTTGGTATAGGTGTCCGTTGGAGGAGAGATGCACCAGATGTATCTTTCGCTGTGAGGATTTTTCTGCCTGACTCAGTACGGCGCGAGCCGCCGTGATGCCGGTTCCGCCGGCAATGAGAACGATGGGGGAGTTGTTGTCCTTAAGCGTATACCAGCCGAATGGACCGCGCAGTGCCACCGTGTCATTAGGCTTAAGATCCAAAAGGGTTTGTTTAAACCCGGAAGGCGGCGAGGATAGACGTGTACCGATGCGTATGATACCTTCTTCGGGGGTGCTGGCGATGGAAAATGCGTGCCACTTTCTGCCCGAAAATTCTTTGCCTGGAAAGGTAAAAATGCCGTGTTCGCCCGGACGCCAGACTAAACCATCCGCATCCAGATCAACGGATAAGTACCCATTGGAAAATGGGATAACTGATATAACTTTTAGTGTATGGGTATTGAAAACACCCTTGATATCTGACCATTTCATGGTTGTGCTCCTTTAATTGAATACTATTTATTGATTAGTATACATGAAAAAAAAGACAAAACCAAGTGAATTTGTCAGGATTAACGTCTTATTCAATCAATGTTTATAGTGTGTTCAAATAATGCGCCAGCAAAGTGGGGTGAATGTGCGGATAGGTTAAATTTTCGGGCAATTCGCCAAAAAGTTTGGTTTCGGCGATCTCGCTTTCGGGTAGGGCGCCCAGCGTTTCGATCTCGGCTGTATATAGTCTGCCATGGCCGATTTGTCCGTCTATGGTGACCGTATAATCACAGATCGCAGAAATAAGATACTGACGTGCACCGGTTTCTTCAAAGAGCTCTCGTCTGGCCGCATCGTCTGCGGCTTCACCCGGCTCAATATGCCCGCCGGGGACTTCCCAAGTCGTTCGTTCTTTATGCCGCACCAGCAACCATTGGCCTTGATGCTTGGCGATAATCACCGCATAGGCCAGCTGTTCTTCATTAAGGGTATTCGTCAGATAATAGTCGATTGTAGTGGACACAGATTAGTTCTCGCTTTCGTTTAGTGCCAAGTCAACTGCGGCCGAGGCATGCAGATTTGTCGTGTTGAAGAGGGGTACAGATACATGCTTTTGCTCAATCAAAAGCGGGATTTCAGTACAACCCAAAATAATGCCCTCTGCGCCTTGGCTGGCCAGATGGTTAATGATGGCGACGAATTTGGCGCGCGACGCTTCGGATACGACGCCTTTAATCAGTTCTTCAAAAATCGTGTTATGTATAAAAGTACGTTCATTTTCATCTGGAATCATCACATCAAGACCGAATTTTTCTTGCAAAATTTGCGTATAAAAATCGCCTTCCATCACGTAGCGCGTGCCAAGCAGAGCGATTTTTTTCATGCCTTGCTTTTTTATCGCTTTCCCAGTGACCTCAGCGATATGCAGAACAAAAATATCAGCCTGTTTGACAATATCCGGTGCCATCCGG
>JBFLKV010000051.1:0-4194 GCA_040883365.1 Eubacteriales bacterium | reverse complement strand
TAAAAGTCAAACTGGCGATACCTGTGGCACCGTCGATGGAATAGCTGGTGATGCTGGCCACAGCACCGTTGGCAACAGCAGAAATATTAAGGCCGCTAGCTGCCGTTTCGCTGTCCCCAACTGAGAAGGTGATGGTCCGAGAAACATCCTCGTCCACCGTCTGATCTTCAATTGCACCGATGGTGGGGTACGTATTGACGCTAACGGTTTCAACTGTCGCATTGCCTGCCACATCAATCGCGTAGACGGTGTAGTCACCGCCGGTCGCCACCGAAATATCCGTTCCGGTAAAGGTGGTGCCGCTCCCGGCAAAATAAGCCGTGTCCTGAACACCCGCCGCATATTTTTTTTCTTGGATACCTGATCCCGCATCGCTGATGGCCGTTTCAATCGTCGCCCCACCGGATACACCTGGCGTCATGGAAAGCGCCACATCGGGCGATGTCTTATCCACCTGCACCTGTGCCGAATTCTCGACCGCCGAAACATTGCCGGCTTCATCCACCGTTCTGGAGTAAACCGTCACATTTGTATCCGTATCAAACGTCAGCACATCGCTGTAGTCCTGCCAACCGCCCGCGCCAATCTGGTACTGCCGCGTCTCCGGGCTCTCCCCAGATGCCGGTGTAATCTCACCCAGCGTGACCGTGACATCATTGCTCGTCCATCCGGCCTCAGAAAGCGTTATTTCGGGAGAAGCTATCGGTGCGTTCGTATCAATATTGGTGACTTCAACCACCAGCATGTCCGAAGACCGACCCGAATAGTCCGCCGCAAAAAACTGCCGCGTTCCATTTTCAGTTACATCATAAGTATAGGTGGTTTCATCGGTGAGCATCGATCCACTGTCCGCATCATAGATGGCCGAAACACCGCTCTCGGTGTCGGTTGCGTTTATGGTGATGGTCAAGGGGGGTGTATTGGTCCATGCGGTATTATAATCCGCCGAAATTCCGGGGTTTGCCGTGTCGCGTATATAAAGAGAGATGTTTTTAAAAATGATTTCTGTAAAAATGCCTTCGCTGTCGTTCGCCTCCAGCGTGATCTCGATGGCACGAGCACCCGTCGGGATAGACGCGCCCGAGCTCAGCGAAATGGTACTGGGTGCAATTGTCGTGCCGCTGGATAGAACAAGCGGGCTGCCGATTAAAGCATTGGAAGCATCCAAAAAACGGATGGTTGCACTGGCCGCATTCACCGCGCTGGAAGGATTCTCTCCCACAAAATCAACATCGAGACTAAAATCGATATCCAATGTACCCACATCCACCGAATCGGAAATACCGCTCAATGAAATTTCGGTGACTGCCAGCATGCCGGTGCCCGACATGGCAATCTCGCCCCCGATATAATTGGTACCAAGACATGTCCAGTCACTGCCAATACTCTCCGAGTTAAACTCGGCTGTCGTTGCTGCATATGCTGAAACTGGATAAATCAGATTCAGTATGCTGGAAAAAATCAGCATAGCTGACATCAAAAAAGAAATAATCCGCTTTTCAACCCGCTCAAACCGTCTCTGCTGTCCCATTCAAAACCATCCAAACTGTTAAGATAAAAAACAAAAATATTTTTCTATAGTAATATGTAAATTCATTAATGCAAGTTATGTTTAGTGTTTTCTTACTATGCTAATAATTGTACCACAATTTCACATATTTGCGATAAAAAATCGTTATATCCGCTAAAATATAACGATTAAATTATCTTTCTCCGCAAAGATATCACTATTATTATAAACATATACCCCATAAATAAACGAAAACACGACGCAAAAGTGCTTACCCTAATCTTAGCTTTATCATTCTTCCATAATAATAAAAACCTCGGCGATATATGATCATCGAGGTTTTTTGATTGCTTTACTCAATACTTCTCCCTGACTTTGTTTGCCGCGCTGACCATGTTTGTCAGGCTGGGCGTGGTTTCCGCAGTGTTGCGCGTTTTTAGCCCACAATCTGGGTTCACCCAGACTTTATCTCCGTCCATCTTGGCCAGGATGGCTTCAATCACATTTTCTATCTCTTCCGTGCTTGGTATTCTTGGCGAGTGGATATCATAAACCCCCGGCCCAACCGCTGTTTTAAAGCCACTGCGCTGCAGCACATCCAAAAGTTCTAGGTTAGAGCGGGATGCTTCAAATGTGATCACATCCGCATCCATCGCATCAATTTCTCTGATAATATCTGAAAACTCACTGTAGCACATATGCGTATGTATCTGGGTTTTGGCTTTTACGCCGCTGTGCACCAGACGAAACGCGGGGATGGCCCAATCCAAATAGTGCGACTGCCACTCTTGCTTCCTCAGCGGCAATTTTTCTCGGAGCGCCGCTTCATCAATCTGGATGATTTTTATGCCGGCCGCTTCCAAGTCCAGCACCTCATCGCGTATGGCCAGCGCAATCTGCCATGCGCTGGTTTTTAAATCGACGTCCTCTCTTGGGAACGACCAGTTTAAAATAGTCACCGGCCCGGTCAACATACCCTTCATCGGTTTTTTGGTCAGCGACTGTGCATAGACAATATCGTCCACTGTCATCGGGTGTGGCCGATCGATATCCCCCCAAACGATGGGCGGTTTCACACAACGCGTGCCGTAGGATTGTACCCACGCTTTTTTTGTGAACAAGAATCCTGCCAACCGTTCGCCAAAGAACTCCACCATATCGTTGCGTTCAAACTCACCATGCACCAGCACATCCAGACCCATTTCTTCCTGTGTTTTGACACAGTCCTGGATTCTTTCCCGATATCTCTTGCGGTACTCGTCCGAGGACAATTCCCCTTTTTTGAAACGTGCCCGCTCCTTTTTCACCTCTGCTGTCTGTGGGAAGGACCCAATGGTGGTCGTCGGCAAAAACGGCAACGCCAATGCGTGCTTCTGAATTTGCTCGCGCTCGAAAAACGCAGGCCTGCGAACAAAACTTTCCTCGGTCAGCGCATCCACCGCATCGCGCACAGCCTTGTTCTCGACGCATCGCGCTTCGTTAAAGCACACTTGGTTCTTCTGTAGCTCAGGCGATTGTAAAGGTTGGCCCAAAGCGCTAATCCCTTTAAGCGCATTCAGCTCGGCCAGCTTCTCTTCCGCAAAAGCAAAATGATCTAATATCTTTGCGTCCAGTTCGGTTTCGCTTTTCAGGCTATAGGGCACATGCTGTAGTGAGCAAGACGTGCTGATAACCGTATTCGCTGGCAAGGCTTCCAAGACATCCAGCGTTTTTTTATAATCGTTTTTCCAGATGTTTTTCCCGTTGATGACACCAGCAAAGCATATCTTGCCTTTGGGAAAACCCTTTTGCTCAATCAGCTGTTGGGTTTGGCTGCCTTCCACAAAATCCAGCCCCAATCCGTCAAAGGGAAGCGCCCCAGCCTTTTCATACACATCTCGAATATCCCCAAAGTATGTTTGGAGCAAAACTTTCGTCCCCGCTTTTTGGGCCAACAGTCTTTTGTATATCCGCTCAAAACGTTCAATTTGTGACTGATTTAAGTCCAGTACCAATGCGGGTTCTTCAAACGCAATCCACTCAGCCCCCGCTTGCGCCAACAGTCTTAGTTTTTCAATATAGACATCAACCGTCGCTTCCAAAAAATCATCCAGCTTTTTATTACCCGCATAGTGAGCCAAGCTCAAAAAAGTATAAGGCCCAACCAAAGTGGGTTTTGTTATATGGCTCAACTCCTTTGCTTCCAAAAAGGCGGCTAAAAAGTCCTCGGTATTTAAAGATACCTCTGTATCATCCTCAAATTCCGGGACAATATAATGATAGTTGGTATTAAACCACTTTTTCATCGGCAATGCTTTGACGTCAAAGCCTTGTTTTTGATAGCCTCTTGCCATAGCAAAGGTGGTGTCCAGCGCATTGAGATTCAGCGCTTTAAACCGCTGGGGTATAATGCCAAGGCTGATCGCTGTATCCAAAACCTGATCGTAAAACGAAAAATCGCCACTAGGAATATAGTCCACACCTGCCGATGCCTGTGCCTCCCAATGCACTCTTCTTAGTTCTCTTGCGGTTTCTTGCAATGTTTCTTTCGAAACTTCGTTTCTGAAATATCGCTCAACCATAAATTTAAGTTCTCGATCTCTGCCGATTCTTGGGTAACCTATCACTGAAGTTTTCATCACTATCTTTTCCTTTGTCTTTTCTTTTTTTGACTCTATCATATGCACCAAAGGAATAATAATATG
>JBFLKV010000274.1:0-2950 GCA_040883365.1 Eubacteriales bacterium | reverse complement strand
TTGCAGGCGTTGGCAAATGAGTTTGTTAGCAAGTTTGACTCCACTCTGTGTGCAGAACTGACAGCCAAGCTTGAAAAAGACCCGGTACCCTCTGTATATACAGGTGAGTTTTATGAACAAAAGCCTTGCATGGCTTTGGTGGAAACCGGCGTTGGGATGATTTACGATTATCTAAATGCATAAAAAAGAAAAACAAAAAGGTTTCGATTTTTCGAAGCCTTTTTTTAGTTTTGCAGGGTAAAGAAGCGCTCAAACAGCGCGGCGCATTCGTCCTTGGTTTCGTCCAGCAGTGAAATTCGAAAACTAGATACGCCTAACGCTTCAAGCATATTCATTTGCGATATGCGATCGATGTTTTGAGCGGCAAAGATATGGTTCATGCAGGCCGAATCGATGGTGATGGGGTAGTGGTTCCCCTTGATATCGCGCAAGGTATAAACGGCTTTGCGGCATAACCCGCAATTCTTTTTCGTGTCCAAAGCCGAAGCGATGATACAGTTTTGGGTCAGCATCAATTCATAGCGACCATAAACCATAGCCTCCAAAGGCGGGGCAAATCCGAACTGTGCGGTAAAGGCGCCAACCATGGTTTTTATTTGATTGTCGGTCAGTTCGGGGCTTAAGGTAACCATGCCGATGCCCTTTTCGTAAAGCAGGGCAAGTGAAGAAGCATTTTGAATATTTAGCGTATAATCGGCGACACATTCGTGGGCAAGCATCTCACTTAAGCCTCCGTTTTCAGTCACGAGTACGCGCATGGATCCAGGTGTCTTGGGTTTGCCAGCACGGGGGCGCATATAGAAAAGGCGATGATCTTTTGTAAACTGATTATACAGCGCCATGTCATCGGTATAGATGCGTACAAACGGGTATTCTTTTGCGACGCTATACTGGGCTTCGTTTCGCACCAATACACAGATGCCATCAGCCAACGGATTAAACGCGCTAAAATCGAAAAGCGATTGTGTCTGTGGCGAAAGTTTTTGCCGAGCGGGAGATTGCATGCGCGCCTTGGTTAGCGCATCGGTCAGCTTACGGCGAAGTTGATTGAGTGTGGATTTTGGGATAAACACATTCGGGTCTGCAATAAGCTTAAATTGGTTCAGCGAAAACGCGCTATCACCCAACCGCGAAAGCTGAGTGCGAATCGTCTCACTATCCGTGGGGGTGCTTTTGGCGGCCTCGACGTTTGGTCCGATTTCGGACAGCGTATGGGTGCCGTCCGATAGCGTGATAGACAGAGGTTTACCCACTTTTGCGACGACCGAGAATTCAACAGGTATCGTGATGCGCTGATAATCGGACAATCGCTCGTTTAGCCGCTTATCTAAAGTGAGCAGTACAGTGTCCGAGCCCTTAAGGGCGGGTTTATTATCTAACTGAATGATATCACCCGTTTTCGCTTCGCTGACCAAAAGACCGTTTTTATAGATTTTTTCCGCAATCATCCCGGTGTCCGTGGTTTCAAACTTAATGCCATCGCCTTGATTTAAAGGTGCGCTGAGTTTGATGGCGATTTTGCTTTGGGTGGTTTTCACCACTTGCCCGATAACAACTCCGCGGTGATTGGGTCGCTTGGATTGCATCATATCCTTGCCAAAAGTGTCGAAAAGCAGGCCTTTTGTATATCCGCGATTAAACAAGCGCGTCAGCGTATCGCTTTCGGATTGGCTGATTTTAGGCGATTTCCCATCGCTGATGTTGTCGATCAATCGGCGGTACAGCGCGGTGATAAAGCCAACATATTGCGGGGATTTCATGCGCCCCTCTATCTTGAAGGAATCGATGCCCGCATTAATTAGTTCATCAAGACGAGATAAAACACCCAAGTCTTTTGGGGAAAGAAGAAACTCGCCGTCGGTGAGGCAGACAGAAGTTGTCCCGTTTTTGGTTTCCAGCAAAGTATAGCGCATCCGGCAACTTTGCGCACAAGCCCCTTGGTTTCCGCTTCGGTTTTGCGTCAGCGTGGAAAAAAGGCATTGGCCCGAATAGGCGATGCAAAGTGCGCCGTGGATAAAGACTTCGGTTTGAATACCTGTTTTTGCAATGGCCGCGATTTTGGATAGGGCCATTTCTCTGGCTAGAACAACGCGCTCGGCACCTAAGTCCTTTGCGAACGCCACCGAAGACATATCGTGATTATGCATCTGCGTGCTGGCGTGCCAAGGCAAATCAGGGAAGTGGGTGGAAACGAATTTTGCCGCCCCGATATCCTGTAAAATCACAGCATCCACGCCGATATCATTGAGAAAAGCAAGGGTGTTGGCAAACACATCCCAGCGGTCTTGACTGATGAGCGTGTTGACGGTGACATAGACTTTTTTGCCATAGAGATGGGCATAGCGCACCGCTTCTTCTAACGCCGTGGGCGAGAAGTTATCGGCAAAAGCACGCGCACCAAACTGATCGCCACCTAAATAGATGGCATCGGCACCGTTGTGCAGGGCCTGCATAAGTGCATCCATATTGCCAGCGGGGGATAATAGCTCTGGTTTTTTCATCAGTCCACCTTTTTTTGATACTCATATCATTCTATCAACACGCGACAAAAAAGCCAACAAAAAAAGAGGATGGCCATGACCATCCCCTTATATTCTTTATTCGTTTGCTGTTTGCTTGATTTTTTCGATAAGCACCTGACAGCTTTTTCGAATGTTTGCGATATCTTCTGCTTTGGCATTGCCGTTGAATTCAAGCGGTTCAATGAAATCCCAATTTGTGCGGTAACGCGTCATCATTTCGTCCAAGTCCTTCTGTGCGCCGCCTGACCAGCCGTAAGAGCCGGTTCTAAATGCCAGACGGTTATGCGCTTTTTTGCGGCAGATTTCCTCCAGCACAGAGGCCATAGGTGGATACATCTTATATTCGTAGGTGGGCATAGCCAGAACGACACCTTGGCTTTTCCAAACGCTGGCCAGCATATGCGACCACGTGTCCTCGCTGACATTAT
>JBFLKV010000050.1:0-21188 GCA_040883365.1 Eubacteriales bacterium | reverse complement strand
TCCTCACTGCGTCTTAAACCCCGAAACGCCATAAAGAGTGCCAACGCGCCCACCGCTGTAATCACCAGAACCGCGAATATCATCAGATAGTACCACTGAATGCGTACGGCGATATCCGAGTTGTTCAGCGTGCTTTGCGAAATCACATGCTCTGAAAAATCTGCGATGGAATATGCCTTGGATAATGTGTTTTTAAAAATCGGCAGTATCGCCGCGAGCGCAGCAAACCCTGCACTGAACACACAGGCAAAAAAGGTATGGGTATTTTTAGCGATGCTGTCTTTCAGGCGCATCATCCATGGTATCATCTATTTATCCTCGTTATATTATTTTCTCTTCTATAGTCAAAATCGTTCTTACAGAATCTATTATACGTCATTTTTTCTGTCAGTAGACTTGTTTTTTATGGCCGACTATGATTCTTAACAATCTGTTTAAATGGTTTGTGGACAAGATATACCGCAAAGCCCACGATGAGCCCCGTAACCACGGATATGATGACCAGCCAAGGTAGGTATGACAAAATGGCGGGTGTTTCCAAAATGGCCATCGCCACCAGCACCTGTCCCGTGCTGTGCGCAATCGCCCCCATCACGCTGACAAAAAGAATCGAAAGCCCCAGCTCGTCCTTATACGTTCGGGTCAAAAGAAACATCACCAAAAGGCTCAGCATCCCGCCCGCCAATGAGTAGGCCAGCGCCATGGCCGAAGAAAAAAGCAACGCTGAAACAAATGCACGAATGACTTGGATAATAAGCGCATCTGTGAAACCAAGCACCAACAAAGCGAGTAGCGTGACAACATTGGGCAGGCCAATCTTCGCGCCCGGAATGGGCAATGCAGGAATCAGGGTCTCCACATATGACAGGATGAGTGCAATCGTAATTAGCATCGCCATCGTTGATATATATCTCGGGCTTCTTCTATGAGTCATTTTTGTCACTCTTCTTCGATGATTTCAATAATCAGCTTGTGCGGTAAACATACGATGGTATCGTACAATTCCTCTGCACTCTTGGTTTTGACGCACACTTGGTTTTTGCAGTCCGCCCAATCCACGTTCACGATTCCGTCCTTAATCACCACATGGTTTTCACCAAGCTCGGTCGATATCGTGAATTCAGTGTCCAGTGTATCCGTTAAAGGTATGATATCATAGACCTCACCCGCCACTGTGATTTTGACATACTTTTGGGCTTCATCATTGCCAGACATCTGCAAAAAAAGCAATGCCCCCACGGCCAAAACAAGAATGATACTGATGATGATGATTTCTTTTTTTCGCATACGCCTACCAGACTTTCGCTCTGCTTTCCAACTGTCTTTTACTATTCGGCTAAAAGCCCATTTTCTGCTTTTTAAAACCCCGAACAACCGTCTCTCGTATTATAAGTAACCCACTGCCGCTTTGTCAAAACTTTTGACCTTTAGCTTTACCCATATCAGCCACTTAAGGCAACGGCTCTCATTTGTTTTGTTTGCCTTCAAGCCCATATTTCTATATAATAAAACTAATTTTTTGAAACAATCAACTCTGCTTTAAGAAAGTGTCCGCATAAAATGAAAAGATTTAGAAGTAAGATTATAACGATATCCCTTTTAGCCACTTTAGCCACAGCCATGCTCTTTTTATCAGCCTGCGTAACGAAGGGAGCCGAAATCACATTCAGCCAGACCCGCACGTTTGCACTGGATACGCTGATTGACATCAAAGTATATCACTATTCCGACCAAGCACTTGCCGAAAATGTTCTTTCCGATTCGGTGACGCTCATCAGCACATTGGAAAACACCCTGTCTTCACATATTGAAGGCACCGAGGTAGATCTAATCAACCAAGCGGCGGGCAGCGGAAGTGTTCCGGTCAGCGAAGTGACCTATAATGTCATCAAAAACAGTGTTGAATACAGCCAGTTGACCGGCGGACTTTTTGATGTCACCGCAGGCCCTCTTATTGCCCTTTGGGCCATCAGTCCACCCGATGGTCATGTCCCTACCGATGCGGAATTGGCTGAGGTCCTACCCAAAATCGACTATAAGAAAATTGTCTTGACCGACGATGGCCGAATCGGCCTTGAGGACAAGGGTATGTCCATTAATCTCGGCGCCATCGCCAAAGGCACCATCTCGGACCAAGTAAAAACTCAGCTCGTCGAAGATGGGGTGAAGTCAGCCATCATCAATCTGGGCGGTAATGTCCTTTTGATTGGCGGCAAGCCCGACGGCAGTGATTTTTCAATCGGCGTACAAGACCCGGCCGATGACTTCGGCGAATACCTATTGAGTATCAACCTACAGGATAAAGCCGTAGTCTCCTCGGGTGACTACGAGCGATACTTTGAGGCGAACGGTGTTCGGTATCATCATATTTTAAACCCAGATATCGGATATCCCGCCGACACCAATATCGCCCAAATCACCATTGTGGCGGATAGTGGTGAACAGGCAGATGGCCTTTCCACTTCGGTTCTGCTTTTGGGCGTAAAAGATGGGCTTAAACTCATCAAATCGTTAGAAAACGTGGAAGCCGTGCTGATCACCAAAGATAACTATATCTATATTACGCCCGGCCTTGAAAACACCATCACTATTTACGAAAAACAAGCCAAAGGGTATACCTTTGTGACAGATACCAGCATTTTATATTAAGCGCACAAAAAAACAGCCTCTAAGAGGCTGTTTTTGTATGAACTAATCTATATCATCTGGCCACTGATCTTTGGGCACATTCGCGTACACTTGCTCTATCGTATAGAATCCATCCTTGATAACGGTTTCTACCATGTTTTCCGCGTTAACACTAATTGGTTCATACGCGATATAATCGACCAGATATTTACCGTCCGAAATCGATTCGCACTCACCAATATCTTCACCCAAAGCCATCTTCACCGCATATTCTGCCGCACCTTCGGCCAACACATCGATGGGCTTATACACCGTCATGCCTTGTGTACCCTCCACAATCCGTTGACATGCGGCGATCTCGGCGTCCTGTCCGGTAACAAAAATCTTGCCGGACATTCGGTTTTCACTTAAAGCGTTAATTGCACCTTCGGCCACGCGGTCATTTCCCGCGATAATCACATCAAAATCAACCGTTCCAATCTTTTCTGACATATATGCATAAGATACCTCATCGCGCCATGCACTGACCCAAGTCTCTCCAGTCACCACAATCTCGCCCGAGTCAATCGCAGGCTGGATAACGCTCATATAACCTTTACGAATCATAAACACATTGTTGTCCGTCTCCGGGCCATTGAGTATCATATAATTTCCTCGCGGTATCGCCTCATAAGCGGCCATCCCCATCAGCTCACCGACGCGGTAATTATCAAAAGAAATATAAAGATCCACATTTGCGTTTCGTATCAGCCGGTCATAGGCAATCACCTTCACATTGTTCTGGTGTGCGTATTCCACAATATCAACCAGCGCGTCCTTATCATAAGCGATGATAACCAAAACATCCACACCGGCCTCTATCATATCCTGCGCAATGCTTTTTTGCAGCTCGGTGTCCTCATAGGCGTTTTTGACCAAAACCTCTTCTGCCCCGAGCTCCTTGGCTTTTGCGACAAAAACCTCACGATCGCGTTGCCACCGCTCCACCGTCATGGTTTCCGGAATAAACCCAATCTTAATCACACCATCATCATTGATATGCTTCTGCTCCGCATTGCATCCGGCTAAAAGCATAGAGACTATGGCCAAGACCACAACGACTCTTTTCATCAAAGCACCTCCAGAACTAAAACCTTTGAAAATACGTTGAGGGAGAGATTCCCTCTTTCTTCTTGAATAATCGACTAAAATAGTTCGGATCGCTATATCCCGATGCATAGCTGATTTCCTTAATCGATAGTTCCCCTTTTTCTATCAGTTTCTTTGCATGTTCAATGCGTATATCGGTTAAGTGGTCAATAAAATTCTTGCCTGTTTCGGCCTTGAAAAGCCGGCTAAAATACTGTGGGCTCACGCCAAGCTCACGTGATATTTCATCCAAAGTCAACTCGGTGTGGAACCGCTCTTGGATGATATCGTTTGCTTTATCCACAATCACACTGATGCTGTGTTTTTTAATCTGATTGATTTTTGTGGCGATATAACTGATTTTCTCCACGCACATGCGCTCAAAATCCGCTTGATTGGTGCAGTTCAAAATTTGTTTGGTATACTCACAATACTCAATATATTGGTCGCTGTCAATTCCATTTTCCATTGCAATACGATGCGCGACCACCATTACCTCAATTAATCGGTTACGAATGCTCTCTTTTTCAAAAAAATCTGGGTATCGGTTAAATATATCGGTGAGTATACTCATGCATCGTCCGGCATCCCCTTGTTCGATAGAACGTATCAGCTTTTGCTCTTCCGCAAATATCTCATAGCCTATCTTTGGGTTGTGTTGCGTCACGTCCGCGATATGCGTAATCTTCTCGCCATCATCAAAGTTCAGTGCCCGAACGGCCTCCTGATATGATCCGGCAATATCCTCGTCGGTTTTTGCCCCACCGATGCCGACTTTAAGACTGATATTAAATTTGTTTTCCAGCTTCTCCATTAGCCGTTCCAAAAAGTCAATCGCTTCAACGCGGCGCTTATACTCATCGTCGCTTTTTTCGGACATATAAACAACAACACGGTCGATCACCAACGGACCAACCACGCATTTGCTCTTAAATTTCAATTCGTCCCGAAGCATCGGGTAAAACGATTGATTCTTAAAACTTTCCTCTAAGCGCACTTCCCCATCGGTTTCTTTTCGGCTCTTCACCTGGATAATAAATATATAGCCCACTTCGCTGGTGATCTCAAAAAGTTCCTTGTAACGCTTAAAGTCCACGCGTCCCGCCTGGCCCAGCATAAAGGTGTAGATAAAGCTGTGCTCCACAACGGCCTGCATCTTCTCGATTTTCTCTTTTGTCTCCAGCTCTTGGTCTTGTTTACGGCGCTCTTCATCCAGCTCTTTGGTCACCGCTTCCAGCGTGTCGACCAATTGCTGTTTAGTGACGGGCTTGGTCATATAATCGCTAACGCCAAGTTCCACCGCCTGCTTGGCAAAGTCAAAATACTCATAAGCGGAAACGATGATAAAGCGTACATTTTTATGGATTTTCTTAATCTCTTTTATTGCTTCCAAGCCATTAATGCCGGGCATACGAATATCCATCAGAACAATATCCGGGCGTTGCTGCCGTGCTTTTTCTATCGCTTCGCGGCCCGATTTTGCAATCTCAGCCACCTCAATATTACTGATTTCTTTTTCTACAATATATTTAACCGACTCAATCGCCAGGTTTTCATCATCGACCACCATCAACTTATATTTTATGCTCATTTTAAACCCTCTTTCGATGATCTTCTTTTGTTTTGATTAACGATTGGAATATTCAGTGTGAATGATGACCCTTTGTTTGGCGCGCTCTTCACTTCCAGCACATCTTCGATGCCAAAAAACAACCGCAGTCGCTGCACCACATTATAGATACCAATCCCGGTGGTGTGCCCTTCCTTCTCCGGCTTAAACTCAGTACCCTTGGTCAGCTTCTTCACCGTTTTTTTGTCCATGCCCACGCCATTGTCCTGAATGATGATTTTAGCAAAATCACCTTCCCTTTTTAAGGTAATGCTGATTACCCCACCATCTTCATAGTCTCCAATACCATGAATGGTAGCGTTTTCAATAAAGGGCTGGATAATCAGCGGTGGCACATCAATATCAAATAAACCTAAATCAATATCATAATTAAATCGTACAGCGTCTCCAAAACGAACATGGAACATATTGCAGTACGCCCGCACCATATCAATCTCATCTTTTATTTTTACGATTCTGTCCAAACTATTCACATTATATCTAAAAATCTTGGCGATATCATCCAAAAAATTTGAGGTGCGATCGGCACCCTCAATCATCGCCAACTGCACGCCGGCGTTTAGTGTATTAAAAAGAAAATGTGGATTGATCTGCATCTGGAGCGCTTTAAGCTCGGCGCTTTCCAAAAGCGACTGCATTTTCAAATTCTCAATTTGTTGTTCCAAAAGCTGCGATTCGGTATCGGCTTTATCGTGTAGTTCGCTGATATATTGCTTAATACTATGCTTCATGGCATTAAAAGCATTGGCCATGACTCTCAATTCATCATCTGTTGGCACAACAATATCATCGGCATCAAAATTACCTTTGGTCATTTCCTCGGCGGTGTCTGCCAGTTTTACAATCGGTTTCGTCAGGTTATACGTCAGATAGAAAATAACAAAAAGGCTGAGCACAATAACCGACAGAATCAAGACCATATTCAAAACAAATAGGAGATTTAGATCGTCCGACATGCTCAAATACTGCGTGGTATTGATGTCCAACGTCTGCAGGTTCAGTTTGTCCGCGTAGGTGCGAATATACTGGCTAATCTGATCGGCCTCGGCATACCGCGAAATATATCCGTCTGCATCATTCAGCTTTTTTGCGGCCACAGCCTGATCCAGCTCATCCAAATACGAGTTGACCATATATAGAATATCTTTATTAATCAAATCATTTTCGCTATATATCCCGTCTGTCTGATCAAACATCTCGGTCGCTTTTTCAAGAAAAGCGTCTTTGTTTTTATAGTAATTCAGCATGCTGTCCGAATCATCGCTGACAAGATAGTCGGTGATGTTTTCGTCCACATTCTCCATTAGACTCAAAAAACTCTCAATTTCAACATTGGCAGTAAACATCTCCTCCATGCGATTAATCAGGTTTTTTGAAATGCTGGAAATGAAAGTGCTGGTGAAACTCGTTAGAAGTGAAGTGATTAAAAATACCACAATCATACGCGTGCGTATTGAACTGATTCTATGCTTAAATCGCCTAAACAGCCTGCTCTTCATTCCCATCACCTTTAGTTATGATAGCTTGATATATTGATCTTGGTGTATACGTCAGTGTCTATATCCACATAGCCGGGCTGGAAAGTACCCTCCAAGCTATTATGTAAAATTTCCACACTCTTATATCCGGCCATGTAGCCATTTCGGTCCAAAACACCCACAACAATACCTTTTTCGAGATAGTTTATAATTTCCTCAGTGACATCTGTACCCACCACAAAGACTTCGCCAACCAGATTGCGCTCTACGATAATGCGTGAAGCCGCCACCGTATCCTTTGCGTTCGTACAAAAAATCACATCGATATCTTCATATTCTGTAATAATCTCTCGGGTCAAATTCTCCGCGCCCAAAAGGTCAGATTCGCGATATAACGTATCGACCAGCTTCACATCAATAAGATCATCAATCACCGATCTAAATCCACTCATCATCAGTGCATTTTGCGATGTTAAAGCTTCCGTGTTCCCATCACCCTGGTCACTGGAAAGAATCACTGCCACTTGAACCTGTCCATCGTCTGTTTCAACCTGGGATATCAGCTTTGCCGCCTGCACCCCGTATTCATAGAAATTGGTGCCCACGTAGGACAGACGCTCGGTGGTGGCAAATTCCACACCCCCAAGTACCACTTCTACGCTTTCGTGGCTTGCCGCATTAATCGCCTCGCCGTAAAGATTGGTGTTTTCACCATTAACAATCACACCATCCAATTGAGATTTTGATGCGATATTGATATATTCAACAATTTGATTTTCCTGGTCCACTGTTGAGACCGTATGAAATTCGACAACATCATTATAAGCCTTAGCGCCTTCATATACGCCTTCCTTAAAATTCTGCCAATATTCATCGCTATCGGATTTTAAAATCAAAGAGAAATGATACTTTGGATTGTCACTAAAAATATAGGACATATCATCATGATAAACATTATTAATTCTATTATATAGGAATAGAATGCCGCTTGCTGACAAAATCAGAACCAACATTAATATCACTAAAACCAGTTTATACGACCATTTCATTTGATTTTTATAATTCTCCTGCTCTGCTTTTTTTTAAAGAAAAAAATAGCGTGTCATAAGACAATTATAACACGCTATTTTACAAACATAATTATTCAATTCTATTTTGTAACGGTTTTGGACTTAGATACAACATCAAAGAATACGGCAAACAACAGAACCAAACCTTTGATAATATCCTGCCAGAACACGTCAACCGACATGATGGACATACCATTATTCAAGATACCCATAATGAAACCACCAATGATCGCGCCCATAACTGTACCGACACCGCCGGTAGCCGATGCGCCACCGATAAAGCAAGCAGCAATGGCATCCAGCTCAAAACCTTGTCCAGCCAATGGTGAAGCAGCATTCAGACGTCCTGCAAAAACGATACCCGAGATGGCAGCTAAGAAGCCCATGTTCGCGTAAGCTAAGAACAGTATCTGCTTGGTTTTAATACCCGAAAGTGCAGCCGCTTTTGCGTTGCCGCCCAGTGCGTATAAATGTCTACCCAGCACAGTTTTTTGTGTGATAAAGCTATAGAACCAAACGAGCACACCCAACACCAAAAGGATAACCGGAAGACCATCGTCCAGCGCTAACCAGTAAGATGCAAATACAATGATGAATGAAACGACAACCAACTTGGCTATAAACGCAACAACAGAAGGAACATCATATCCTTTTCTTTTGCGGTTGATGCGTCCAACACTCGTCATAACCATAAACAGCGCTGCGAAAAGAATACCCGCGGCTATACATGTCGTATTCAAAATAACTTCTTTACCATCCAGCATCTGAGAAAACTGCAATCCATCAATTTTTCCCAAAAAATCAGGAACGGGTTTAGCCGCGATGATCTTATATGCATCAGGCAAACCAATGGTTTTACCGTCCAGTATCAAGTTGTTGATACCGCGGAAAACGAACATACCTGCTAACGTTACGATAAACGCCGGAATCTTTTGGTATGCAATCCAGTAACCCTGCCAAACCCCTGCAAGAAGCCCAGAGAGCAGTGCAACAATGATTGATATCCAAACAGGAAGCCCTAAAGTGGCACTTAGAAGTCCGCTCATTGCGCTAACCAGCGCAAGAACTGAGCCGACGGACAGGTCGATGTTACCACCAGTTAAGATACACATCAACATACCAGTCGCAGATATCAGAATATAGCTGTTCTGGTAAATGAGCCTTGATACATTTCTCGGCTTAAACAGTATACCTTTAGTCAACAACTGGAATACAACCATAATTACTATTAAAGCGAAGAAGATGGCATACTTTTTAAAATTATGCCGTAACCAATCAAGCGAATTTTTAATCATTGTCTACTCCTTATTCATTAGCACTTTGTATAATTCGTGCCATAATTTTTTCAGGTGTTGCTTCATCTCTTGTGGTTTCACCAATCAGTTTACCTTCATTCATGATGTAAATCCGATCTGCAACGCCCAAGATTTCGGGCAATTCTGATGAAATCACCAAAACACACTTGCCTTCATTTGCAATATCATTGATGATGTTATAAATCTCATATTTTGCGCCAACATCAATACCTCTTGTTGGTTCGTCCAAAAGCAAAACGTCCGGCAAAGTAGATAACCATTTGCTTAAGACCACTTTCTGTTGGTTCCCACCCGAAAGGTTTCCTGCTGATTGGAAAACACTGGAGCATTTAGTCTGTAATTTTGCGCGATACTCTTCTGCGCTTTTGATTACTTTTTCATCATCTACAATACCATTACTGCTAAGATTTTTTAAATTAGACATCGCCGTATTGCTACTGATGTCCTGAATCAAGACTAAGCCTGCATTTTTTCTGTCTTCAGTCAAATATGCGATACCATTCTCTATTGCCTGTGAGACATTATGTAAATGCAGTTCCTTTCCATCTTTAATAATCTTGCCGCTGATCTTCTTGCCATAAGCTTTTCCAAATATACTCATAGCCAGCTCGGTTCTTCCGGCGCCCATCAAGCCCGCCAGGCCAACCACTTCACCTTTTCGTAAGTTGAAGCTAACATCATCAATCACTTTGCGCTCTTCGTTGAGCGGGTCATAAACATTCCAATGTTCTACTTCAAAGCCAATTTCTCCAATATGCGGTGTGCGCTTGGGGAAACGATCCACCATATCACGGCCAACCATGCCTTTGATAATCCGATCTTCGCTAATCGCGCCCTTTTCATGATTGTCTAAAGTTTCTATCACTTGTCCGTCACGAATAATGGTTATTCTGTCGGACACCTTAGCAATCTCATTTAGCTTATGTGAAATGATAATGCAGGAAATACCCTGTTCTTTGTTCAGCTTTTTAAGCAATGTCAAAAGATGGTCTGAGTCCTCGTCATTCAGCGCCGCTGTCGGCTCATCCAAAATCAAAAGCTCACAATCTTTCGCTAGCGCTTTGGCAATTTCAACCAATTGTTGCTTGCCTACGCCTATATCTCTAATCAAGGCGTTATGGCTTTCGTTCAATCCTACACTTGCCATAACTTCCTTAGCTTTATTGTTTGTTTCATCCCAATCAATTACGCCGTTCGTTTGTCGTTCGTTTCCAAGAAAAATATTTTCGGCAATGCTCATAAATGGACTCAGCGCTAATTCTTGATGAATAATCGCGATACCCATTTTTTCGCTATCTCTGATGCTTTTAAAGTTACAAACTTCACCCTTATAAAGAATTTCGCCTTCATATGTACCATACGGATATATACCGCTTAGGACATTCATCAGCGTTGATTTCCCCGCACCATTTTCGCCAACCAGAGCGTGAATCTCCCCTTTTGTAACATCCAAATTTACCTTGTCAAGCGCGATTACGCCCGGAAAAGTTTTTGTGATGTTTTTCATCTGTAAAATACATTCCGACATTTCACCTAATCTCCTTAAAAATATGGCGACAACAATTGCTCGCTGTCGCCATAATCAGTCCTTACACTTCTTTGATACTACACGAATCGCTACCGAAATTCAACTATTGAAGATCTTCAGCTGCGTAGTATCCAGAATCGATCAACAATTCTTCGTAGTTGCTGAGGTCAGCAAATACAGGAGTACAGAGGTAAGAGGGAACCTCAAATACATTGTTGTCATAAGTTGCGTTAGTTTCTACAGTTTCGCCAGCAAGATACTGGTCAACCATAGTAACTGTACGTGCTGCCAAGTCTCTTGTGTCTTTAAAGATAGACATAGACTGTTTGCCAGCCAAAATGTTCTTCATGCTGTTGATGTCACAGTCCTGACCAGTCAATACTGGGAACGGTTTGGTATCGCTACCAGCTTCGTATCCAGCACCGTCAAGTGCAGCTGCAATACCCTGTGCCAAGCTGTCGTTCGGTGAAAGAACAACATCAATGTTTTCGTCAGCATAGTATGTAGTCAACAGATTTTCCATTCTTGACTGAGCATCTTCAGCTTTCCAGCCCAAGATACCGATGGAAGTCCACTCTTCGTTTGTCATACCTTCGCCAGATTTAACAACCAAAACGCCACTATCCATATAAGGGGTCAAAACGTCTAACGCGCCTTTATTGAACAATCTTGCATTATTGTCGTCAGGTGATCCAACAAAGATTTCCATTGTGAACGGACCAGTTTCGCCGTCAGCTAATCCCAAAGTATCAACAATGTAGTTACCCTGGATGGTACCAACCATTTCGTTGTCGAATGTAGCATAGTAATCGATGTTCGGTGTGTCCATGATCAAACGGTCATAAGCGATAACAAGAATATCATCTTCTTTTGCCTCTGCCAAAACGTTAGCCAGAGCTGAACCGTCGATGGAAGCGATAACTAATACGTCAACGCCTTTAGTGATCATGTTTTCAATCTGTTCAACCTGAGTTGCAACGTCGTTGCTTGCGTACTGCAAATCAACATCGTAGCCTTTTTCTTCAAGCGCAGTTTTCATGTTATCACCGTCTTGATTCCATCTCTGTAGGTCTTTTGTAGGCATTAATACGCCAACAAGTCCACCGCCAGCAGGAGCTTCTTCAACAGCAGCAGGTTCTTCAACAGCAGCAGGTTCTTCAACAGCCGCAGGTTCTTCAACCTTGGCTTGACATGCAACCATGAAAGAAAGAGCCATTGCGAGTACAACTACAACAACAACAAGTTTCTTTAACATCAAAATTTCCTCCTAATAGTTTTATGTTATTATCATATTTTTTTTTTGACGTTTCGTGAATAGATATATTTAGCCTATATACTGATTATTTTAAACAGCATTTGTTCTAACTATTGCCGGACAAGCATTATATTGACAATAAAATAATGCTACTCGTATGTTTTTTTATACATGTCAAACCCACTATACAGTATTTTCTTCCCCCTTTATTCGGATATTTATACAACCCTTTGTATTCTTATATTCTCTATCATCCTGAAAACTGCTCGCACAAAAAAATGGACGTCCATTTAACATCCATTTCTCGCCTTATTCATTTGGGTTTTCTTTGGGGCTAAAATCGCATTTGACTTAACGATTAATCTCGCTAAATCATTTAAAAAAACAACATCTAACTCATTTCCCCGAGATAGCTCGGCTTTTAGTCACGCTTCTTACCTAATTAGAGCTGTTTTTGCCGTAACCATTCCCATTGCCTTTCCCGCTACCGCCACCGATTTGGCTTCGTTCAAACGCAGCCAGATGGTTTTCGGATGCGGCTTTTAAATCCTCAAACACACCGCGCACGTCCTCTGGCAGATCATAGGATAAAAAATAGTCATACATTGCAATGTTGTTTTCCTCGGCCACCACGCCCGCTTGCAACGCTTCTTCAAAGCTTCTAGGGCTCACCTCATGTGCCGTCCCATCATCCCCGGGCAGCGCATAGTTGTATTTATCAAATAATGTGGTTAAAAGTTCAATATGATATACTTCCGCTTCTATAATATTAGAAAAAGGTGTCACTTCACCATACTCGGACATAATGTTCTCGTAAGTCTGCCGAGCCAAATACTCATCCTGTATCGCATAGGTCATCATCTCTTCAATCGTCAAATCTTCGCCATACAAGATAGCGCCCATCGCACTATCATCGTTCACCGCAGTTTCTTGATCCGCGTTTGTTTCATCGGCTGGCACCGATGTGCCCTGCGTTAAATCTGCCGCTTCATCGCTAACCCCCGTGCATCCCGTCATCAAAGCCAACGCAAAAACGAGGGCCCCTATCATTATCCATGTTTTTTTCATCGTTTTTCTCCTGTTCATCTTTCCTTAAGGACTATACTATATGCGCAGTAAAAACATTTCATAACACGAATATGAACAAGTTTTGAATTAATCGCGTTTTTATTCACTTTTTATGATTAAGGGGTATCAATTTGCCGGCAACGCACCAGCAAACGGCGATTGCCGTTGTAAATGCAGGTCAAAAGAGATAGAGCATGCTTGCCCTTATGAACCTCCAATGCCTTTGTATCGCTTGGGTTAATAATAGTCATGTCGTACACTTCATACGAATAGCTTGTGCCATCTGTCAGCGTCATCGTGACGATATCGCCGTTTTTCAATTCGTCTAATCGCCCAAAATGCGCCCCTGAAGCAAAGTTGTGTCCTGTAATCACTGTGTTGCCGTCTTCGCCGGGTAGGGCTCCCCCGTAATAGCACACCGAAACGCGAAGCGCTTCATCGCTGATACGCTCGATAACGGCCAACGATAAATCAATCGATTCTATTTCTAACGTGCCCATCACCAGATAGCCTTCTATCGCTAGCGGATCCGTGTTAATCTCGGCTGAGGAATAGGTTTCGTTGGAGCCAGAAGCCGCAATCTCCTTTTCATAGCTGGTCAACAGCAACGTTGCCCGCCTTTCGGCCAAATAGCCTTTGCTCCAGATGACAGCAAAGGTGATAATCAATGCAACCAGAAGCGCGCCCAGCGCAATCAAAAGCCAGGTCAGCAATCGGTTTTTATCCATAGCCTGCCATTTTTCTTTTATATTGAAACGGTTTTTTGTTGTGAATCGCTTTGCCATAGTTATCCCCGTTGCTTCATGTGCATGCGTTTTTGACTGATTGCCACAAAAGCTGCGGCCAGTGCCATCATCATAAATAATATTCCAAGGACAATCAGCAGCGTAAAGCTTTGACCTGTGGACGGCAGTTCTGAGTCTTCAATCGTAATCGTAAACTGAATGGTCTGACCGTTCACCGTATAAGTCACGGTGGTTTCGCCTACCAAAATGCCGGTAAAAACCGCACCGGTGCTGGTGATGTTCGCCGAAAGGTACGCGTCATCATAGACCCACGTGCCGCCGCCGATGTTCGGTATAATCTCAATACGGCCATCCTCATAGATTTCGCCATTGGAAGGTGAGACATCTAAAGCCAAGGCTTCAGCCCATATCGCATATAGCACCGTATCTTCGGTGACCGTATCCGTGGCAAAGTCCCACGCAGTCGTGCCCGCTTGGTCCGCATACCAACCCTCAAAAGTGTAGCCGGAGCGTGTCGGGTCTTCGGGTATAAGGTTGATGGCGGAACCATTTGGAACCGAATAGCTTTCAATGCTGGACGATAATCTACCGCCATTTGGATTAAAACTAACCACCCACATGATATCCGTCCACCCTGCATACAGGGTCATCGCGCCAGTCACCGTATCCGTTGCTGGTACCCACCGCGTAGTCAAAGCCGCATCCGTAAACCATCCTACAAAGGAATAACCCGCACGCGTCGGTTCTGTGGGCATGGTCTCTATGGTCAGCCCTTCTCCAACATCCAAAGTCGAAGGTACCGCCTCGGTATCTCCGCCATTATTATCAAACGTCACCGTCACCAGCGGAACATAGCTGGCATACAGTGTCATATTACCCACCACAATATCGCTTCCAAAATCCCACTCGGTAGCCAAAGAGGCATCGGTGTACCATCCGGCAAAAGCATAGCCCGTCAGTGAGGGGTCAGCCGGTTCGGGGCTGACAAGGCTGCCATGCTCCACAGTCATCGCCGATGGAAAGGCCGCGGTGTCCCCACCATTTTCATCAAAAGTGACCGTATAAGTATTAATCGTCCATCCAGCGTACAGAACCAAATCACTGGTGATGGCCGTCGTCGCCATATTAAAAGCCAGCGTAGTCGCAGGGTCAGTATACCAGCCGGTAAATGTGTACCCCACTCGGGTTGGCGCTGTAGGCTCGGGCGAAATTAAATCGCCGCTCTGTACCGACATGCTTGATGGTACAGCGTCTGTATCGCCGCCATTTCGGCTGAACGTCACGGTATGGCTGGCCAACCATCCGGCATATAGCGTGATATTCGAAGTCACCGTATCCGTTGCAAAATCCCATTCTGTCACGGCTGTCGCTTCGGTGTACCATCCGCTAAAAGTATAGCCGGACCGTGAAGGTGCCGTGGGCTCAGGCGAAACCAGTTGGTCGTAGCCCACCTGTACGCTGCCCGGCACTGCCAGGCTATCGCCGCCATTTTCATTAAACGTTACCGTATATTGAATCGGTGTCCATCCGGCATACAGCGTCATATTGCTGGTCACCGGCGTCAAGAAGTTCCATGGCGTTGCAACGGCGGAGGTTGTATACCATCCGCTAAAAGTATAACCGGCACGTGTCGGTGCAGTGGAAGGTGCCGTCACTGTGCCACCCACCAAGGTTTGTTTGTTATTGGGTACCGCGGCAGTATCGCCGCCGTTTTCGTCAAACGTAACTGTACAGATCGAGGACCATCCCGCATACAGCGTCATATCTCCGGTCACGGTATCCGTAGCGAAATCCCACGCATTGGTAGCCGCGGCATCTGTATACCAGCCATTAAACTGGTAACCGCCCCATATCGGAGGCGTCGGTAATGTATCGATCGTCGCATTTTCTATCACTTCAACCGTCGCAGGTGAAGCAGCAACCGTTCCGCCATTTTCGTCAAACGTCACGGTATAGTATTCGTCATATCCAGCATATAGCGTCATGTTGCCCGTCACAACATCCGTATCAAAATCCCAAAGCGTGGTGGCCCCTGCATCGGTATACCAAGCTTCAAACAGATAACCGGCCAGCGTCGGAGGGGTGGGCTCGGCTGATATGGTTTCTCCATACAGCACGGACATGGTCGCGGGGCTCGCCGCAGTATCTCCACCATTTTCATTATATGTGACGGTATAGCTGTTTTGTGTCCAGCCCGCATACAGCGTGGTATTTGCTGTGACCAAATCGGCCGCGAAGTTCCAAGCTGTGGTCGCGGCGGCATTGGTATACCAACCATTGAAAGTATAACCGGTACGTGTCGGTGCGATGGGTTCCGGGCTAATCAGGTTGCCGTCTGCCACTGCCATGGTCTGAGGGCTCGCTTGCGTATCTCCGCCATTATTATTAAAGGTCACGGTAAAGGTCTCCGCCCACCGCGCATAGAGGGTCATATCCCCCAATACATGATCGGTCGCAAAGTCCCATTCGTTTACGCCGCCCCAATCGGTACACCATGCATCCAAAATATACCCGGCACGTGTGGGCGCCGTGGGCTGAGACGGGATAACGGTATCATAATCCACCGACATGGTGGCTGGTATCGCGTCGGTATCTCCGCCATTTCGGTTAAATGTCACGGTGTAAGAATTCGGTATCCAGCCAGCATACAGATCAACATCTTCAGTGACCTGATACGTTGAAAAATTAATCGGCGTAGTCAAGCCGCTATCCAAATACCAAGCGTCAAACACATAACCTGTTCGTGTCGGTTCGGTAGGCAGCGGTGCAATCAGATCCTCATACCCCAGACTTAAGACGGCCGGATCAGCCGGGGTCGTGGCCCCAGGGCTATTAAACGTAACCGAGAAATCACCGGGTATCCAATTGACATATAAGGTGGTATCCCCGGTTAAAACATCTGTCGCAAAATCCCAACGATTGAGGCAAGCACTTTCGGTATACCATCCTTCAATCACATACCCCGCCAGTTCAGGTTCAATCGTCACATAGGGAATAAGCTCATTATAATAAACAACGCGCGAGGTCGGATACGGCAATGTGCTTCCGCCATTTTCGTTGTAATACACATTAAAGGCTTGCGGATTCCAGTCCGCATATAGGGTGGTGTCATGCAAAACCACATCCGTTGCAAAGTCCCAAGCCGTAGTTCCGGCGGCATCCGTACACCATCCGCCAAAGTCATAACCCGTCCGCGTGGGCACAGTGGCCGGCTCTGCGAATGTGGTGTTATAAGGCACCGTCACATCCGAGGGCACGGGCGAGCCGCCATTGCCATCAAAGGATACAGTAAAGTCGCCCGACCATCCGGCATACAACGTCAAAACGCCCGAAGCCGGCACTTGGTCGGTTGCAAAATCCCATAGTGTAGTCTGTTCGGGCTCGGTGTACCAGCCTGTAAAAGTAAGACCTGTATAACCCGGGTCGGTAGTAGGCGGCGTCAGATAATCGCCCGGTCCAGCCAAGCTATAGGCCGGATCGGCCGGTGTGTCTCCGCCGTTTTCATCAAAAATAACACCTGCCGTAAAGTTGGCATATATTTCGGTTGCTTCTGAAAAATTAATATAGTAGGTACTGCTCGTGGAAAGCTGCGCTCCCCCGCCATCGGTCCAGTCATTAAAGTCATAAGTGGCGTTTGGCGTTGCGACAGCATAGAAGCTGCTGGCCGCGTCATTATACAATACACCCACCGTACCAAGGCCCTTGGCTCCAATCGAAACCGCCGTACCCCCAATATCCGCATCAAATGAATACAGTGGATTGCCCAGCGCCTGCACCACATCCACTGCGGTACTCGCCGAAATATCCAGTGTGGTTAGCTCGTTATTTTGTAAGTATGCATATTCTATCAGCGTACAGTTCGTCAGCGCTACACTGGTGATATCATTGTCATTTAAGCGCAATGTTCTGATGTTGATATTACTGCTAAGATCAATAGCCGTTAAAAGGTTGTTGTCCAAAGTCAGCGTAGAAAGTGCCACACTGCCATTGACAACGGCAGATGTCAGCTGATTGTTGGCTGCATTCAGTGTGCTCAAATTTGGGTTTGAGGCTGTGCTCAGCGACGTTAGGTCATTATTCTCAGCATCCAAATACTCCAGCGCCGCGTTGTTGGTGAGCGATAGCGAAGTGATGCTATTATTCGCTACGCGCAATTGGGTTAGTGCTGTATTGTTCGACAAATCGATACCAGTCAGGCTATTATCGCTGACATAAAGGTAAAGCAGATTCGTGTTGTTATCGACATTAATCGTGCTCAAGTTACAGTTGTTCGCATAAATATATTCAAGGGCCGCATTGCTGGTTAAGTCCAGCGTTCCAAAAGGATTGTAACTGCAAAGCAAATATGTCAAGCTCGTGTTGCTAGAGATATCAAGCGTGGACATGCCGTTTCCGCTACAGCTAAAAGAGTCCAATGCGGTATTATTGGTAATGTCTATTGTCGTTATTGCGTTTGAGTTGATCTCCAAAGCGAGCAACGAAGTGAGCATGGTGACATCCAAAGTAGTCAGATCATTACTGGTGAGGGTTAAGGTTTCCATGTTCGTATTGTCGCTAAGGTCGATCGTGGCCAAATCATTATATGACGCATTAAGTTCGGTCAGCGCCGAAAGCCCGCTTAAGTCGAGCGAAGTGATATCATTGCTTCGGCAGTTTAACGAGAGAAGTGACGTGTTTGAAGAAACGTCCAACGTTGTAAGATCATTGACCGCACAGTTAAAATTAAGAAGTGCTGCATTTTGGGAAATATCAATACTGGATAAGTTATTATTTCGGACGCTAAGATCGGTTAAGGCCGTCAGCGTTGTCACATCCAGCGAGTATAAACCATTGCTACCTACATCCAGATTAGTCAGCGCTGTGTCGCCAGCGACAGAAAGGCTGTCGATGCTGTTGGCACCAATGGCAACATCAGTCAACGCATCAAAACCGCTAAGGTTTAGCCCGCCGTTAAGCGTATAGTTCTCATACCAATCAATGCTTGTTACCCGCATGGAGACATCACTGTTCCATGTGACCCCGCTCCAAGTGGTCGGGTCCGTGTTGTCGTAGGCTGCATTTAATACAACGCCATTGGTTGTGGTCCCATCGGTTGAAAGCGTATCTAAAAAAGCCTGAATTTTGTCAAAGTCATTATCGTCATATCCGTCGCCGTTCCCATCGGCCGCAAAAGCCTGCACGCCAAACAGCAAAACGCAGAATATAACTGCAAAAAAAACTATCGCCCGCCTATACTTCATGTCTTGTTAAACCCCATTTAAATGCTTCATGATATACACCAGATATTGTATCTTCTTTTTGAGCAAAAATCAATCAGCGCACCCTGTAATCATCATCTATTTCCCTTACCACTACTTTATAAAGGTCCCTTCGCGCAATTCAAGAAAGGCCTTTTGTATCTCTTCGTCTGTATTCATCACAATCGGGCCCCGCCATGCAATGGGTTCCTCCAAAGGTATGCCTTCGGCAAAGATGAACGAAAGTCCCTCTTTCCCTGCGACAAACTCGCCTTGACCCGCACCTAATGCATATCCTGTTTCTGTTTCTAACGCTTGACCTCCCAATGTGCCGCTTCCTTCAAAGACGAAAATAAACCCTTGCTTTTGGGTATCGCGTGTCATATCAAACGTTCCGTTCTCTTTTACATTGACATGCAGCATGCTAACGCCTAGATTATCCTTTTCAATCGGGCCGCGTACGCCGCCGTATGCTCCGCTAATCACGCGCACTTGCGCTTGTGCTTCCTGCACAATCGGCATACCGCCTTGACGAATATAGAGGTATTGTGGCGGGTTCATCTTGTCCTTGGCCGGCAGATTCAGCCAGAACTGAAAGCCTTGCACACCTTCTTCGCACTCGCCCAACATCTCCTGATGATAGATGCCGCTTCCGGCGCTCATCCACTGCAGCTCATCCGCCGCAATCGCACCCTTGTTCCCGATGCTGTCCTCGTGCCTGGCTTCCCCTTTTAGGATATAGGTGATGGTTTCTATGCCGCGATGCGGATGCCAAGGGAACCCCGGCGTCTGCGTATTCGGGGGTACAACGAGGTAGTCCAAAAGCAAAAAGGGATCAAACACTTGGGTTTCCCTTTGGCTAAATACCCGGCGTACCAAAACGCCCGCGCCTTCCATCGTCTGTTTTGCTCTATATGATTGAATAATCTTCATCTTTATGTTCTCCTTCTTTATATATTTCTATACGCCTATCACACTTTTTCCTAACCTTATAAAAATAAACAGAAAAGCCTCTCGCTAATCTTTTAATAAACTGGCCAGCCCTTCCTTAAATGGCGGATAGACCGTTCCCTTCTCGGTCACAATGGCCGTAATATTCTTGGCCGGCGTGACATCGAAGGCAGGGTTGTAGGTTTTAATCCCTTTGGGAGCCGTCCGTAAACCAAAGCGCTCGGTTATCTCCTTTTCGTCACGCTCCTCAATGGGTATGTCCGCGCCCGTCGCGCAGCCAGTATCGATGGTCGGTGTTGGTGCCGCGATGTACATCGGAATATCAAAATACTTAGCCAAAACGGAAACGCCAAAGGTCCCAATTTTATTGGCCGTATCACCATTGGCCGCCACGCGGTCGCATCCCACAATCACAGCATTGATCTTGCCTTGTGCCATCACCACCGCCGCCATGTTATCACAGATTAAAGTCACATCAACGCCTGCATTTTGCAGCTCAAAAGCGGTCAGTGTCGCGCCTTGGAGTCTCGGTCTGGTTTCATCGGCATAGGCCTTGATATCCATCCCCTTTTCCTTGGCCAAATAAAAAGGCGACAGTGCCGTGCCGTATTTGCTGGTGGCCAGTGCGCCTGCATTGCAGTGCGTCAAAACCCCGTCACCGTCTTTTAGCAGGGAAAGCAAGTTCTCGCCCAGCTTCTGATTAATCGCTTCATCTCCATGATGGATATCTATCGCTTCCTGCTCCAGTGCTTCGATAATATCCGATATGCTATGGTCCTTCATCGCTTCTGCTTTATCCAGCATGCGCTGAACCGCCCAAGGCAGATTAACCGCTGTGGGACGCGCCGAAACCAGATAATCACCCGACCGCGATATGTCCTCAAAAAAACCTTCAAAGCTTTCTCGCGTTGCGGCTTTAGCTGCAATCACCATGCCATATCCGGCAGTCACACCAATGGCCGGTGCCCCGCGTACAATCATGGTTTTAATCGCCTCAAAAACCCCTTCGACCGTATTGATATGCACAAACTCAACGACTGTCGGCAGTTTGGTTTGGTCGATCAGCACCAAAGCGCCCGCTTCCCATTTCAGCGTAAAAATTTCTTTATCCTTCATGTTTAATCACCGTTTTATTTAATCATCTTCTGTGCAG
>JBFLKV010000049.1:0-6806 GCA_040883365.1 Eubacteriales bacterium | reverse complement strand
TTTTTTATAGCTCCTGTAAAGGTTGATTGGTTTAAATCATCAATTGTTTTGATAAGATATTTATAGCACTTTTTTTCAAAAAGTCAACACTTTTTTTTACGTCCTTTTTGAGCGTTTTTGATGGCCGATTTGTCGCCCAAAAATCTATCGATTTTGAGACTTTAAAGAGAGGACTTAGTAAAGATGGGGCGAATTGCATTTCGCAAAAAAACTAAGATGATGTTATAATAAACCTATGTTTTTTCAAAACAGAAAAGCCTAATAAGCGCTTTGCGGTCAATCGGAAAACTAAACCGTCGACACATACAAAAAAACACATTGACATTTAGGCAAAAGTGTTTAGAATAACCTCATTGGCTATAAAAAAACGCAAAAAGGTTTATCGCTGGGTTTCGTGGTTTTAAACGGACTTTAAGGGTGAATAAATAAAGAAGGTGAAAGATGGACTTACTGATTATTGCGGTCATATTCGTTGTGATTTGGGTGATTATCGAAGTGCTGTCGGTGGTGTTTAAGCTGACCGGGCTTGAGATGAGCAAAGCGCGCTTTCAAGTGATTTCGCTAATCACACATACCGGCTTTACCACCCGAGAATCCGAACTGATTTCACAGCATCCCACGCGGCGTGCGATTGCAAGCTCGCTGATGTTTATCAGCTATATCGCGCAAATCACATTGATTTCGGTCTTCTTGCATTTGCTGACGCAAAACCGACAGCGATTGGAAGTGTTTGCTGTGGTGTTGGTGGGGGTGGTGGTGTTGATTATTTTCAGCACAAGAAACCGCTATGTGTCCTCGCGCTTTAATCGGTTTATAGAAAAAATACTAAAACGACGTGTGCTGAGGAACATGGAAAACCAGTCGGTGGGTCAAGTGTTAAAGATTGGTTCAGATTATAGTATCTATGAGATTTTGGTGGACGGAACCAGCACGATTGCGGGGAAAACATTGGCACAGTCCAAATTGACTGAGGACTATATTCAAGTATTGCAGGTGGATCACGGTTCGGGCATTACCGAGTTTCCCAAATCCACATTGGTGATAGAGGCCGGGGATAAGCTGATTGTGTATGGCAAGACCGAATCCATCATCAAACGTGCGGTGCGCAGCAGCGCCAAAAACGAAAAGAAAAAATAAGCGAAAAGCATTTTCGCATAAATAAACTTAAATGACAGGATAACAAAAAAACATGAACAGCGGAGAAATTTTAGGTCGTTGGACCACAGCAAAATCGGAAGAACTATATAACATCAAAAATTGGAGCGGCGGGTATTTCTCGGTCTCGGATGACGGGCATATGAGAGTTAACCCTGCGCCGAATAAAGACGAGAATGCGGTCAAACTGACCGATATCATCAAAGGAGTTGGCGAACGGGGATTGGATGCGCCGGTGTTACTTCGTTTTGAGAATATTTTGGACGCACAGATTGCGCAGATTAACAAAAACTTTTCTGATTCCATGAAGCGCTTGAACTACAAAGGCGAATACCGAGGCGCTTATCCGGTGAAGGTCAACCAGCAACAACAGGTACTGGAGGAAGTGGCTAAATTCGGCCAAAAGTATCACCACGGATTTGAGGTGGGCAGCAAAGCCGAACTAATCGCCGCCCTGGCCGAGATTAAGGATAAAGAATCTTGCCTGATATGTAACGGATATAAGGATGAAGAGTTTATCGATCTTGGGCTATATGCCAACAAAATGGGCTTTAATTGCTTTTTTGTAATCGAAATGCCGGGAGAGCTAAAGATCATCATCGACCGAGCCAAGAAGATGGGCGTTTTGCCCAATATCGGCATCCGCATCAAGCTTTCGTCAGTGGCGGGCGGCCATTGGGCCGAATCCAGCGGAGATCGGAGCATCTTTGGACTGAATATCTCGCAAGTGACCGAGGTGATTGACAGACTGAAAGCGAACGATATGCTGGACTGCCTAAAACTTTTGCATTTCCATATCGGCTCGCAAGTGCCAAACATTCGCGACATTCGCGCAGCCATCGTTGAAGCTTCGCGCATCTATACCGAACTGGTCAAAGAAGGTGCGCCCATGGGCTATATTGATATCGGTGGGGGATTGGCTGTGGACTATGATGGTTCACATACCAACTATGGCTCCAGCCGAAACTATTCGGTGGATGAATACTGCACGGATATTGTGGAAGCGGTCATGTATACATTGGACGAAAACGAAATTGCGCACCCGACCATCATCACCGAATCGGGTCGATGGATTGTGGCGTACTATTCGGTTTTAATCTTTAATGTGTTGGACACCATGAAATTTGAGTCCTATTCGATACCCAAAGAATTGCCCGAGGGCACTTTTGAATCGATTGAGAGTTTATTTGAAGCCAACAAAATGGTCGGGCCCAAAACCATTCAAGAGTGTTACAACGATGCCCTTTACTACCGCGACCAAATCAGAGCAGCATTTAAGCACGGCCAGATTGGTCTTCGGGAGTTATCCTTGGCGGAAAAGCTGTTTTGGAACACCATGAGCAAAATCGCCGAGACCAAAAAACGGGTCAAAATGGCGCCGAGCGATTTGGACAAGATTGAGCGTGCGGTGACTGATATCTATTACTGTAACTTTTCGCTGTTCCAATCTTTGCCGGACAGTTGGGCGATCGATCATCTATTCCCCATCGTGCCCCTCCAGCGGCTGGACAGTTGTCCGCGCAGGAATGCGGTGCTTGCGGACATCACCTGCGATTGTGACGGTAAGATTGACCAGTTTATCGATGTGCATGACATTCGGCGGGCTCTGCCGATTCATGAGGTGGCGGACGGTGAAGATTACTACGTTGGGGTTTTCTTGGTCGGGGCGTATCAAGAAACGCTGGGCGATTTGCATAACCTGTTTGGAGACACCAATGTGGTCAGTGTGAAGATTGGTGAGAATGGCGATTATGACTTGACGCGTGAAACCCATGGCGATACGGTGGCTGATGTGCTTTCCTATGTGGAGTTCAGTCCGGCTGATTTGGTCAAGAAATTTAGAGAAGCCGCGGAGCTTGCCGTTAAGCAGGGCAAAATCACACCGACAGAGCGCAAGGAGATTATGCAGTCCTATCAAAATGGTTTGAGCGGATATACTTATTATGAGAAATGAGGAATAACCCTTGAGTAATAGTAAAGATACCAATGAACAAAGCCTTTTTGCATGTGAATATGAAAAGAGCGATATCGTCATCTTGGGCGCGCCCTTTGACGGGACGGTCAGCTACCGGCCGGGCACACGTTTTGGTCCACAAGCCATTCGCCAGGAACTTTATGGGTTGGAAAGCTACAGCCCATATCTGGACCGCGATTTGGATGATATGTGGATTGGCGATATAGGCGATGCGGATATGCCACTGGGCAACACGGCAGGGGCGTTGAAGGCGATTGGTGAAAAAGCAGAAAAGGCATTGAAGGACGGAAAACGTGTGGTCACGCTGGGCGGTGAGCATTTGGTCAGTTTGCCCGTATTGGTGGCGTACGCCAAACAATACCCGGAATTGGTCGTGATTCAGCTGGATGCCCATGCGGATCTTCGGGATAGCTTTTGCGGCGAAAAACTGTCGCATGCGTGTGTTATGCGGCGGGTACAAGGGTTTTTGGGTGACGGTCGGATTTATCAGTTTGGGATTCGCTCGGGCACCAAAGCGGAGTTTGAATTTGCCAAGGACCATACTCGGATGCATCCGTTTAATCTAAAGGGGATTCCCGAAGCGGTTAAGGCAATCGGCGATAAACCCGTTTATCTGACCATTGATCTGGATGTGCTGGATCCTTCGATTTTAAGTGGCACAGGAACGCCCGAACCGGGGGGTGTCAGCTTTCGGGAGTTACAAGCGGGCTTGGGCGAAATGGCGGGGTTGAACATCGTCGGCGCAGATGTGGTGGAGCTATCACCGCACTACGACGCCAGCGGGGTTTCCACTGCAGCGGCCTGCAAGGTGCTGAGAGAAACACTATTGATTATGAAAAAGTAAAGTGAGTATATAAGGATAAACAGGAGGAAAGAAGTTGGGTAAAGTTTTGATTATCGGCGCAGGCGGCGTCGCGGGCGTGGTGGCGCACAAATGCGCACAGAATGATTCGGTGTTTACCGAGATATGCATCGCCAGCCGAACCAAAAGCAAGTGTGATGCGATTAAAGCCGCGATAAAAAATAGCAACTCAATCATCACCACTGCCGAGCTGGATGCGGATGTGGTCGCAAACGTTGTGAAATTGATTCAGGATTTTAAGCCAAAAGTGGTGATCAATGTGGCTTTGCCATATCAGGATTTGTCCATTATGGACGCCTGCCTTGAGACCGGCATGCACTATGTGGACACGGCCAATTATGAGCCGCCGAATGTGCCCAAGTTTGAATATAAATGGCAATGGGCGTATCGCGAGAAGTTTAAAAAATCAGGGCTGACCGCGCTACTTGGCAGTGGTTTTGATCCCGGCGTTACGGGTGTTTTTTCTGCGTATGCGCAAAAGCACTATTTTGACGAAATCGAATATATCGATATTTTGGACGCTAACGGCGGAGACCACGGCTATCCTTTTGCCACCAACTTTAACCCCGAAATCAATATTCGTGAGATTACGGCGAATGGCCGATATTATAAAGACGGCGAGTGGGTGGAAACATCTCCGCTGGAGATTAAGCGCACCTATGATTTTGACCAGATCGGCGAGAAGGATATGTATTTACTGTACCATGAAGAGCTGGAATCGCTAGCGCAGAACATACGCGGTATCAAGCAAATTCGTTTTTGGATGACATTCTCGCAAAATTATATTACGCACCTCACTGTGCTGGGAAACGTGGGGATGACGTCGATTGAACCGATTGCGTTTGATGGACAGATGATTCAGCCTCTGCAGTTTTTAAAAGCGGTTTTGCCCGACCCAGCGTCGTTAGGTCCGCGCACCAAAGGCAAGACCAATATCGGTTGTATATTCCGCGGAACCAAGGACGGCAAACCAAAGACCTATTATGTCTATAATGTTTGTGACCACCAAGCGGCTTATGCCGAAGTGGGATCTCAAGCGATTTCCTATACCACCGGCGTTCCGGCCATGATTGGGGCAAAGCTGATTATGACTGACGTTTGGAATATGCCGGGGGTGCACAACATTGAGGAGTTCGACCCCGACCCGTTTATGGCTGAGTTAAACACGCAAGGCTTGCCTTGGCATGAGGACTTTGACCCAACTTTGGTCAGTGAGGCGTAATGAAAAAGGCAGATATCAAAAACCTAAAAACGCCCTGCTATGTGCTGGACAAACGTTTGCTCATTAAGAACCTAGAAATCCTGGACCGCGTTCAAAAAGAGGCGGGATGCAAGATTTTAATGGCACTGAAAGGCTTTTCGGCTTTTTCGCTTTTTCGGACAGCGGGAGAATATTTGGCCGGCATCACGGCCAGCTCTTTGTTTGAGGCGCGTTTGGGGTATGAGGAAATGGGCAAGGAAGTCCATGTCTTCGCGCCCGCCTATCGGGAAGATGAATTTGATGAGCTGATGGGCTATGCTGAGCATATTGTTTTTAATTCATTTGAACAAGTGGATAGATTTCGGGAAAAGCTAAATAGCAACCCAAAAGAAATTGAGATTGGCGTTCGAATCAACCCCGAGTATTCAGAAGTGGACGTGCCGCTATATGACCCGTGTGCGCCGAACTCGCGGCTGGGGACAACGGCCGCGCATTTCGATTTTTCTCGTGTTGGCGAGCTGGATGGGTTGCATTTTCACGCTTTATGTGAGCAGAACGCGAGCACCTTAGAAAATGTGGTGGTGGCGGTCAAGAAGAACTTTGGCTCCGTGCTGAGTCAGGTAAAATGGGTCAATTTCGGCGGCGGACATCATATCACGCGGCCGGATTACGACGTGGACTTGTTGATTAACATCATCAAAGATTTCAAGGCCGAATATGGCGTTGAGGTCTACTTGGAACCCGGAGAAGCGATTATCTTAAACGCAGGGTATTTGGTGGTCAGCGTCTTGGATATTCAGCCGAATATCGTGGATAATGCCATTTTGGACACTTCTGCAGCCTGCCATATGCCGGATGTTTTGGAGATGCCTTATCGACCGGAAATCATCGGTGCGGGTCAGCCGGGTGAATTTTCGCATACCTATCGATTGGGCGGCTTAACCTGTTTGGCGGGTGATGTAATCGGCGATTACTCGTTTAAAGAACCGCTGAAGGTGGGGGATAAGCTGATTTTCTGCGACATGGGGCACTACACCATGGTGAAAAACAATACATTCAATGGGGTTAATCTGCCGAGCATTGCGATTTTGGATGATCAAGGGATACGCGTGATTCGTGAGTTTCACTATCAAGACTATAAGGGCAGACTTTCTTAAAAAAAATTAAAGAAGAAAAGGATTACAGTGTGATTTGTATAATAAAAGCGCTTTCCAATGGTTCTAGGAAAGCGCTTTTTTGTATTCTTACTTTTTAAGGGGGGTTAAATGCTACTCAAATGTCAGTTGGTTAATATCACCGACAATTAGCGTCAGCGTCATCTTTTCTCCGCTGCGTATGATGTCCAATGTGATGCTTTCACCGACTTTAAAGCCGCTCATCATGATGGGTAGATTATCGGCATTGGCCACGTCCTCGCCGTTTACGCCGACGATCACGTCATTCACCTTGACACCCGCTTCGTCCGAGGGACCGCCAGGAACTACCAACACCACCTGCGCGCCGGCAGGGATACCGAGCGTCTCGGCCTCATCGTCGCTTAAGGCAGAGAACTGGATGCCAATACCCGGACGGACAACCGTGCCGGTATCCATCAGCTGATGGGCCACATCGAT
>JBFLKV010000273.1:0-3702 GCA_040883365.1 Eubacteriales bacterium | reverse complement strand
TGCAGACGCTTCCCACGAGCTGAAAACCCCCATCACGGTCATGCTGGCGAATACGTCTATCTTACTTAACGATAAGACCTATGATAAAAAAACCGCCGGTAAGTGGATTTCCTATATTGATATTGAAGCCAAACGTATGAAAAAGCTGGTCGAAGATTTGCTATTTTTAGCGCGGCTGGACAACAAAGAAAGTCCTTACCAACTGACCAAAGTATCGATTAGTGATATCGTCTCCGAAAACACTTTACCGTTTGAAGCCATTCTTTTCGAAACAGGAAAAAACCTGAACACCGATATCCAACCCAATCTTTACGTCAACGCAGATGCGGATCAACTCGCCCATCTGGTCACGATCCTTTTGGATAATGCCAACAAATATGCTGGCAACCATCTGCCTGTTACCGTGCGGCTAAAAAGCGATCGCAACATGGCTGTGCTTTCGGTCACCAACTTTGGTGAGCCCATCTCGAAAGAGAATCTACCGCATGTGTTTAATCGGTTTTTCCGAGGTGATAAAGCCAGAGGCCGAAGTCAAAGCAGCTCCGGTCTTGGGCTCTCCATCGCTAAACAAATTGTGGATAGCTATCACGGCAAAATCTCGGTACGCAGCGACGCCACAAACGGCACCACCTTTACGGTTTTGCTGCCCTTATGCTAGCCATGCAATACGGATACAAAGTAAAAAAGCGTATCGCCTATCGCGGTACGCTCTTTTTAAATAGGGTTTAAGAAAATCTACTTTTCTTTCTTAAAGCACATAAACCAGTCGAGGCAGTATTTATCCTCATCCTTATCGTCCATTCTATCCTTTGCTGTGCCGCATGACCCTGCCGGCGGGATGATAACATCATCGCCCGGACGCCAATCGGCGGGTGTCGCAATGCTCTCGGCATCGGCTTTTTGGAGCGCAACCACAATGCGTTTAATCTCATCAAAGTTTCTGCCCGTGGATGCCGGATAGTAAAGGATTGTACGTATCACTGCTTTCGGGTCGATGACAAAAACAGCTCTGACCGCTTGGGTGGTGGACACATTGGGCTGAATCATGCCAAATTTATTGGCCACCTTCATCGAGATATCCTCGATCAGCGGGAACTTGACTTCCACGTTCTTCATGCCCTTATACTCAATCTTTTCCTGAATGGTGCGTAGCCACGCAATATGGGAATAAATCGAATCCACCGAAAGTCCAATCAATTGGGTATTTAACTTCTCAAACTCATCCTGCATGGTTGCAAAGGTCATAAACTCGGTGGTGCAAACGGGTGTAAAATCGGCCGGATGCGAGAATAGAATAACCCACTTGCCTTTAAAGTCCTCCGGGAAACTGATTTCTCCCTGGGTGGTGTTCGCTTTAAAACTCGGCGCCTTATCACCAATCAACGGCATTGTAAATTCTCTTGCTTCTGTGTTTTCCATTTTTCTTCCTCCATCATTTCATGTATCATCGTTTCCGCTTCAAACTATCTTTTTTCTGATTTTATTATATCCAACATATGCCCATTATTATGTGACTATGTTACTCAACGCTAACTTTTATTGACTTATTTTCTCGTTTTCCACGCGCCAAAGCTTATACGACTAAAAACTTTGACAATTAAACGTGCTCATTGCTATAATGTGGGGAGATTATTTTAAGCTTAAAGCCCTTCGTCCCAATTCGGTTTTTTCTGCTTTATCTCAAACAGCAAAATAAAGTCAAGAATCATATCAAAACGATTTTTCATAGAAAAGGAATTGAATTAAAAAAACCATGTGCGGAATTATTGGACTGTATCAAAAAACACTATCTGCTGAAAACGCAGCGTTGATAAAAAAAAGCATCACCTATCTGATGAAAGAAACCGAGATTCGTGGCAATGACACATCCGGGCTTCAGGTTAAAAATGGTGCTTCTTTGGATAAGTATTTATTCAAGCGCAATTTCAAAGCCTCGCGCTTGGTCAGAGAAAAAGCATATAAGACCATGTTGAATAATGCTTTATCCACAAAAGACGCTTTTGTCTCAGCCATTGGACATTGCCGTATGCAGACCAACGGAGACTGCATGATTGAGCACAATAATCAGCCCACCATAAAAGAAGAAACGGTCTGTGTGCACAACGGCATCATTACCAATATCGATGCACTTTATGAAAAGCACACTGAGTTTGACCGCGCTTATGATATCGATACCGAATTGATTTGTGATTTTTTCAATGCAGCCGATGCCACCACAGGTTATAACGATATTTTGGCCGCACTTTATGATGATGTTTATGGCGAAACCACTTTTGGTCTGATGCCGGAAGGATACGATGACTTAATCTTTTCCACCAATTCCGGTTCTTCCTATTATATTCTCGATGAAAAAACGGGATTCTTTGTCTTTGCTTCCGAATACTATATTATGAAAAAATACTGCCGCACTTTCTCACGCGAAGTCGGTCATTTGTCTATTCAGCACTTAAAGCCGGGGCAGGCGATTGTGATCGATGAGAAAACCGGTGCAACGCAGATAAAGCCCATCGGAGAGCTAACTGATGGTCGCAACGTAGCAAAAGCAAGTTATACACGGCATACTGACTCGATTTTGGTGGACAAAAAACGCAGCAATACCGAAAGCGAATATACGAAAGACGAAGCTTCTCTTTTGGAATATAACGAGGAAGCCTTGAAAAACCTCAAACGATGCACCAAGTGTTTGCTTCCCGAATCCTTTCCTTTTATCGAATTTGACGAAGATGGTGTCTGTAACTATTGTCATAACCATACGTCCCCTACCGTGGATCCGCAGGCTACATTGGACGCGATTATCGAAGAATCCAAAACAGGGGATGATAAAAAGTTTTTGCTGACATTCAGCGGCGGACGTGACAGCAGCTATGGTATGCATATGCTGCATGAGATGGATGCCAACTTCTTTTCCTATACCTATGATTGGGGTATGGTGACCGAGTTGGCGCGGCGAAATCAGTCCCGTATGTGCGGTAAACTGGGTGTCGAGCACATTATCGTTTCGGCGGATATCGACAAAAACCGGCTGAATATTCAAAGGAATGTACGCGCTTGGCTCAAACGGCCATCCTTGGGTCTTGTGCCTCTATTTATGGCCGGAGATAAACTCTATTTCTACTATGCAAACAAAGTGGCCAAGGACAATGATATTGACAACTTGGTGGTGCTTTGCGATAACCCTTCCGAGGTGACCTACTTCAAATCCGGCTTTTCGGGTGCCAAACCCAAGTTCCAAGGCAAGGCTCAGATTTTCTCGATCAGCTTTTGGGACAATATGCGCATGGTTGGCTATTACCTTAAGGAATTTTTGCTCAATCCGCGTCTGCTCAATCGCTCGATGTTAGAGACAATGAAGGCCTATTTGTCTTACTATCTCATTCCGCATCACTACATCAATCTTTTTAAGTACTTAGAATGGGATGAGGACACCATTGAGAAACTGTTAAAAGAGGAATATGCTTGGGAGCTTTCCCCCGATACCGATTCAACATGGCGGATTGGCGATGCTACGGCACCTTTTTATAACTACATCTACACTACCGTAGCGGGTTTTTCCGAGAACGACACCTTTCGTTCCAACCAGATTCGTGACGGCGTGCTAACACGTAAAGAAGGCATGAAACTGATACTTAGAGATAACAGACCGCGGTACGAGTCAATTAAGTGGTACTTGGATACCATTGGGATTGATTTTGAATATGCGAT
>JBFLKV010000048.1:0-5677 GCA_040883365.1 Eubacteriales bacterium | reverse complement strand
TTCTTCAAAACAAAGGTCGGGCAATATGCCGGGCAACGCTTTGGCTAGCATCGATTTCCCTGCGCCGGGTGGTCCGATCAGCAAAATATTGTGTCCGCCGGCTGCCGCTATCTCCATCGCGCGCTTGGCAAACCCCTGTCCTTTAATCTCAGAAAAATCAACCATGCCTTTTGAGGAAGCCGGGTCATTCTCGTAACCCTTATACTCAACCATCGAAATCACGTCACGCGCATTGATGTGGTTGACCACTTGATTTAAGTTCTCGGCAGGATAAATCTCTAGTTTGTTAAGACATTCGGCTTCGGCCGCATTGTCCTTCGGGATAACCGCCGAAGTATACCCAAACTTCACCGCTTCGATCAGCATAGGTAAAATTCCGTTCACTTTTCGAAGCGCACCGTCCAAGGCGAGCTCTCCGATATAAATACATGTTTCGGGAATCTCATCCACCTGTCCTGATGCACGCAAAAGACCCAGCGCAATGGGCAAATCGTAGACCGGCCCTTCTTTACGAATATCGGCCGGTGCAAGATTCACGGTGATGCGCCGTGTGGGATAATTAAGATAACTATTCTTAATCGCCGAGCGCACACGCTCTTTAGATTCCTTCACGGCAACGCCAGGAAGCCCCACCGTCTCATATGCAGGCAAACCATCAAAAATATCGGCTTCGACCGAAACCTCATAGCCCTTTAATCCCTCAAGTGCAATGCTCTGAACTTTTGCAAACATGCATGTCATCCTTATCTGTTAGTTTAATAGAAAGGCCAAGTGTCCAACCATCTCATCGCATTGGCATATACTTTGGTCGTCGTGATTCCTGTGATAAATGGATAGAACATGATAAACGCAACGACAACCAAAACAAGGAATCCAAGCACAAAGTACTTGCCATATTTGGTTCTCTCAAAAAGATACTTAAGCGCAAATGTCACCACCAAAATCATAAAAGGTACGGTTGCGAAGTAATGATATATATATGTTTCGCGGCTGATAAATATCCAAGGAACAATATTGGAAAGCCCCGCGACAATACTATAATTCAAGCCACGAGCCAATTTCCCATGATTCGCTCTTAAGATAATCAGCCCAACGGCTGATGGAATCAGTGCCCACCAGATGATGGGGTTACCAAACGAAGAGAGTGACGAAAGCGTACCTTCTGCATAACCCGTGCCCTGGAAGAAATACACCGGGCGGATGTCCAAGAACCACGTGTACCATTTGGATGAAAACGGATGCGGTTTGGCTACGGTTAAGTGTGCATGATAGTTCCACATATAGGATTGATTTTTCATTATCGCATGAAAATCATATGGATGATTCTCTATTCTCATATACGGTATATATGAAAGATAATAAATGATCGCCGGAATGATGATGAACATAATCACGCAGAAAAGCAACGTTAAAAACAGCTTATAATAGAAGGTTGAAACAACGCTTTTATAATATTTTTCGTGTTTACCGGCAGTGTTATCCTCAAGCCGCAGCTTGGCCGCTTCATACTCACGATACCGTAAGAAAAGGGTGTAGAAAAAGATCACCGCAAGACCTGCGCCTGCATACAAGCACAGCCATTTCGTCGCGGCGCCCAGCCCAAAGAAGATGCCGGTGAGACCCAGCGGGACAAACGTCTTATATAATTTATCACGGTTAAAATTCATCGATGTATAGTCATACATAAACAGGAACATCAGAAGGATAAATATTACACTATAGCTATCGATGGTGGATATTCTCGTCTGTGCAAAGTGCATAAAATCAAACGTAAGCAGCACTGTGGCGATTGAGGCAAAGAGCGTACGTTTGGTGATGCGTTTTGACAAAACGTACATAAGCGGTATCATGAAAATCCCAGCCAGCGTACCCATAAAGCGCCATCCAAACGGCGTCATGCCGAAAATCCGAATGCCGATTGAAATTAATATTTTACCGAGTGGCGGATGCGTAATCTCATAGATATTGCGATGTTCAATCATTTCAAGTGCGGTTCGCGCATGATAGATTTCGTCAAAGTACATGCTGCTCATATAGCTGGTTTCGTCGGGGATCATATACTGTTCATCAATGATCGGTGCTAGTTCCTCGGCACCGGAAACATTGGAAGAGATACTTTTAACAGGCAAAACGTTGCCGCCATCTCCGATAAAGCCAAGCTCTCGCACATCAACGTTTTCTTTAGAAAACTCAATCGCAATATATTTGGCGTTAAATCCAGATTTGACGAACTGCCAAGAATAGATTTTAAAACCATTAAAGTCAACCACAAATTGTCCGTCTTCATCCGAATCACGCGGAACCTCATAATAGGTTTCGCCATCTTCGGATGCGGTGATGTGCATTTTTGTGCTACCCAGCCCAAAGTAGTATTTAATCATATCCACGCGCGTAGATTCTTCCAGCTCAAATATGACGGTCTCACCCGCCACCTTGGGCTGCCATGCGCTATCGACAATCTTAAAATCACCCAGATTAATAAAAGCGATAATGGCATAGACTAGCGTCAGCAGAATAATGATGAGTCGGTCATGCTTATTGATTCTGGAGATCGTCACTCTCGTGTGCAGTCGCTTGGCCGCCCGTCGTTTGATGCGCTCGATTATCTTCGCATTAGCCTGCTCAGTTTTTCGCTTGATTTCTTCCGGCCTGTTTTGGTCAATACGCTTGATGGTGGTGCCTTTTTTAAACAGCAAAATGTAACAAACATAAGCCAAGTAACCGAAATTCAACAGACTGAATACGGACATGCAAAATACGATGACTTTGTAGAACGATTCCCCGTAGAAGAACAAGACAGCCGCCTGCGACAGTAGCGCAAATATGGTATAGAGGATGCCAAGATTGATGATTCTTGTGTCTTTGATATAGATATACGCAAAGAACAGCAAAATGGGCAGCGGCATGATATACCGTTCATGCATACCGTGACCAAAGGTAAATACAGCACCAATCATAAAAGCCGCGATCAGGAAAAGCGCCTGTTTTTTACGGTTGAAAAAGACCAATAGTACGGCGATGATCGAAGAAAGAACGATGAAGAAATATCCCCATGATTGATAGCTGAATATAACAAATTTATCGGTTACCACCGTATAGTTTCCACCGAACAAGGTGTAGAAGTTAAATCCATTCAGTGACACATAGCCAAAATGATTGGCCGAAGTGCCAATCTGTTTAAACTGCCAGAATATCCCCTCATCCGCCATGTATGGCATGGATATCAGCCAGTAAGTCAACAGCGCAACGCCGATACTGATAAAAAACTCTTTTAGATTCTCTTGAACGCTTTTGTTTCTTAAGAAAAGTTGCAAATAATAGGCGCCAAACACCGGCAAAAACAGGATGGCCTGTGTTTTTAGCAGCAGTGAAAAGGCGAAGAAACCCGCCGCAAGATAACTATGTTTTTGCTCCAGAAGATAGAAAACAAATACAATCGCCAAAATATATACCGCATCCACCTGGCCCCATGAGGATGTATTCATCAACACCGCCGGGTTGAGCAATACAACCAACGAAATAATCGTTGCGTTTTTTTCGCCCAACTGTTTCTTTGCGATGCGATAGGCCAGATAGGCTGTCGCCAGCTCGCAGAGAATCACAGGTGTTTTCAACATCAAGTTAAAGGACGTGGATTTAAACCCTACATCCAAAAGCATGCCGATTTTACCAACAAACCAGAGCACATACATATAGCCGCAAGGGTACATGCAGTTGGTATTGACATAGAAATATCGAATCCCGCCAGTAGCCAGACTTTTTGACCATTTGATATATGCCCCGATGTCACTGCCAAGGTCTGTGCCCAGTGTGGCCACATAATATTTAAAAAGCACAATCAACAAGAAAGCCGCGGCCATAATGGCTTTTGAGCCTCTGTTGATAAAAATTGTTTTTTCCAAAGCGCTATTGTTTTGTGAACCCATCCAAGACACCAAAAACATAAATATGACGGTTGCGAACAGAAGCATAATAATAGCGATACGTTCTCTTTCGCTCAAAATGGAAGCAGCGTTTTTCACTGTTTTTTGTTCCGGTTGCTGAGTAGCCTCAACTTTTTCGGATGCCGCAATAACGGTATGGTTGACCCCAACAGGGATTTCTGATACCTGAACAATACTGATATCATCCACAAATAAGACACCACTGTTCTGGCTTTTAGTATCGCCCAGCGCCACTTCCAAGGTGGTGTAAACATCATCCTCCGATGTGGTCACATAAAAAGTAATCTGCTGCCAGCCTTCAAGTGTGCCTTTCAGCTGCGCTGATTGCCCTTGTCCAGCTTCCAAGCGCATATACCCGCCAGCATTTTCGATGCCGATATTTGTCGCTCTCATCATGGCACTAATCTTAAAAGTGCTATTGGCTTCCAAGAAAACAGACTGTTTTAAAGATATATAATCGGCTTTATCCGCTGTGATCTTGGCGTAGACGTTATTATCGGCCGCAAAAAAGGACACGCTGGAACTGTCATCACTTGAATTTTCAATGGTGACTTCCCAATCTGTTTGGATATAATCAGTCTCCTCAAAATCTCCGTTGACGACATGGTTTCCAGTCACACCAAAGACAGATGTTGGGATGGCGAGAATAATAATGATTGCAATAATAAAAAGTAGACGCTTATTCATAGTTGTACCTTTAAATACCTATTCCTTCAAATGCATTTTTTATATGGTTGATTCGAAAGGCATGGCCTTCCAACAAAAAAACTTCAATGACATCCAATTGCAACGGATAGTTTTCCATCTTATTGCGCTGGACATAATCTTGCACTGATTGTATCATACGTTTTTGTTTGATAAAAGAGACGGCTTCCGCCGGCGACCCATATGCGTTAGAACTTCTTGTTTTCACTTCAACAAAGATAAAGACGCCCGCTTTTTTGGCTATGATATCAATTTCGCCATAACGGCAAAAATAATTGATGTCCACGATTGTATAACCGCGGTTGATAAGATACGTCATCGCTTTTTTTTCGCCGAAGCGGCCTTTTTGTTTGTTATCCATCGGTTGGTAAAATCCTGGTTAAAAAAGTTTTTCTATGAATCTCACATGCGCCATAGGTCTTGATCGCTTGAATGTGCGCAGATGAGCCATAGCCTTTGTGCGAGTCAAACCCGTATACCGGAAATTCTTTGGCATATTCCCGCATCATTCGGTCTCGCGTGACTTTAGCGATGATGGATGCCGCCGCGATAGCATAGGATTGACTATCCCCCTTAACAATCGGGACATAACCCGAAATATCAAGCCCCGCAATATAGTCGGATAAAACCACATCCGTTTTTATGGTGATTTGCTCATAGGCTCTTTTAAAAGCCAAGCGTGCAGCATTTAAAATGTTGATTTCATCGATGGTTTTTTCATCCACCACCCCGACACCATAGGCAACAGCGTTTTGGATGATTTCATCAAATAGCCTTTCACGTTTTTTTTCGGCCAGTTTTTTGGAGTCCTTAACCCCGATAATCAGCGGAGTTTCTGGCAAAACAACGGCGGCCGCCACCACCGCCCCAGCCAAGGGCCCGCGACCGGCTTCGTCCATACCCACAATCACCTGCCCGACTGTACGGTGCATATTGTCAAACGCCATGAGTTTTTCGCAGATTGCTCTGTCTTTGGATGCAATACTCATACTCATGCGTCCTTAATATCTTTCGGTTTTTCCAGACTA
>JBFLKV010000272.1:0-6203 GCA_040883365.1 Eubacteriales bacterium | reverse complement strand
TATTTTTACAGCGATGAAGAACTTGAAGAATATATGAAAGAAAACGGAAAGGACGGCATTACACTGCAGCGCTATAAAGGCCTTGGAGAGATGAATGCCGAACAGCTATGGGATACCACGATGGATCCGGAAAAACGGACGCTTTTGAAAGTTTCTCTGGATAACGCGATTGAAGCGGATGAGATTTTCACCATACTGATGGGCGATAGCGTAGAACCACGGCGCGAATTTATCGAGCAGAACGCTAAGCTGGTTGCAAACCTAGACGTTTAGGATAAGCGGGGAAAATAAATAATGGAACAAAACGAAAAGAAAAGAATTATCAATGTAGATATAGAGCAGGAGATGAAAAAGTCGTTTATCTCCTATGCGATGGCGGTTATCATCAACAGAGCGCTGCCGGATGTGCGGGATGGACTTAAGCCGGTACACCGTAGGATTCTTTATTCGATGAGCGAACTGGGCTTGGCACCCGAAAAGCCATTTCGTAAATGTGCGCGTATCGTGGGTGACGTTTTAGGTAAGTACCATCCGCACGGTGATAGCGCGGTTTATGACGCGATGGTGCGTTTGGCACAGGATTTTTCTATCCGCCATATGCTGGTGCAAGGCCACGGTAACTTTGGTTCGGTGGACGGCGACCGCGCAGCGGCCATGCGTTATACCGAAGCAAAACTTTCTAAAATCAGTATGGAGCTTTTGCGAGATATTGATAAAGACACGGTGGACTTTTACCCAAACTTTGATGAAACACTGATGCAGCCGACGGTACTACCGGCGCGCTACCCCAACCTTTTGGTTAATGGCTCGGGCGGTATTGCTGTGGGTATGGCTACCAATATTCCACCGCACAACCTAAACGAGGTGATTGACGGCACCATCGCGATGCTGGATAATCCTGATATTGAAGTGGACGAGCTGATGGAATTCATCAAAGGGCCGGACTTTCCGACCGGTGGCTTGGCCATGGGAATCAGCGGTATTCGACAAGCGTATATGGGCGGCAGAGGCAAAGTTTCTGTCCGCGCCAAGGCCGAGATTGAGACCTATAAAGAAAATAAATCTCGTATTATCGTTAAAGAATTGCCCTATCAGGTGAACAAGGCCAGCTTAATTGAAAAAATTGCGCATCTTGTTAGTGATAAGAAAATTGAAGGTATCTCCGATTTACGAGATGAATCGGATAAGCACGGCATGCGCATTGTGATTGAACTCAAACGCGATGTGAACGCCAATATTGTACTGAATCGGTTGTATAAACACACACAGATGCAGGATACGTTTGGCATTATCATGTTGGCATTGGTGGACGGCGAGCCTAAGGTGCTTTCCTTAAAGCAGATGCTGTACCACTATATTGCACACCAAAAAGAAGTCATTGTCAGAAGAACCACGTATGAACTAGAAAAAGCTAAAGCACGCGCTCATATTCTAGAAGGGCTGATAATTGCGCTTGATAATATCGACGACGTGGTGGACCTTATCAAGAAAGCCAAAGATGTGCCGACCGCAAAAGCACAACTGATTGAGCGATATGAATTAAGCGAAAAACAAGCGCAAGCGATTTTAGACATGCGGCTGTCACGATTGACAGGTTTAGAGCGCGATAAGATTGAGCTAGAACATAAAGAACTTCAAAAGAAAATTGATCATTTGCAAAGCATTTTGGATACCCCACAAAAAGTTGTGGATATCATCAAAGAAGAATTGACCGATGTGAGAGAAAAGTTTGGTAACGCCAGACGCACAGAGATCACGTTTGCCGATGATGAGATTGACCTTGATGAATTGATCCAAGAAGAGGATATGACGGTCACTCTGACGCACTTTGGGTATATCAAGCGTATCAGCGCAGATACTTACCGATCACAGAAGCGCGGTGGGCGGGGCATCACCGGTCTTTCCACGCGAGAGAACGACTTTGCCGAGAATGTGTTTGTCACATCCACGCATAATATTTTGTTGTTCTTCAGCTCCAAGGGCAATGTCTATAGCAAAAAGTGCTATGAGATTCCGGTGAGTGGAAGAACAGCCAAAGGCATGGCGATAGTGAACCTATTAAGCTTGGATGCCGATGAAAAGATTACCTCGGTGTTCCCGGTCAGTGAATATAACGAAGACGCCAAATTGGTGATGGTAACCAAAAACGGCTACATCAAAAAAACGGAGATGAGCGAGTATGCTAAGATTCGTGTCAGCGGTCTGCGTGCGATCGGCCTTCGGGATGATGATGAGTTAATCAGAGTATTCCAAACCACGGGTACGGATGACATTATCGTGGCATCAAGAAAAGGTATGTCTATCCGCTTTAATGAGGAAGATGTCAGACCCATGGGCAGAACTGCAATGGGCGTCAAAGCAATCAGCCTGAAAAGCGGCGATGAGCTGGTGGATGCAGCTATCGTGGTTCCGGATTGCGATATCTTTGTTATCACAGAAAACGGTTTTGGAAAACGTACCAAGGAAGAGGAATACCGCACCCAGGTACGCGGCGGCATCGGCGTTAAGACCATCAACATCACCGAAAAAACGGGACTGTTGTGTGGCCTTAAAATGGTCTGCGGTGATGAGGACATTATGGTCATCAATGATGCGGGCATTATTATCCGTATGAACACCTCCGAGATATCCGTCTTTGGACGAGGCACACAAGGGGTTCGCATTATGCGCGTGACCGACGACAGTAAAGTAGTATGTGTGGCCAAGGTGCCGATGGGCGAAGAGGAAGACGAGGAAATAGTCGGTGAGGTTTTAGCAGAAGAAGCCGAACCGGGCGAGAAAACAGAAACAGAAGAAAAAGAAGAATAAACGCATATAGCAAGACAAAGGACGAGATAATCGTCCTTTTTTTAATCCCGAATAATGAAACGTATACAAAACTTATCGCTTCTTTGTTATAATAAACAGCGAATAGATAAAAGAAATGAGGATATTAAGATATGTGGCAACAGTTTGTGGAGAGTATGACGACGCGATTTGAAAAAATCGCCGCTAATATAGACGTTGTGATATTAAAGTTTTTTTCCATCATCTTGATTATTGTGGTGGGAAGAATTGCCGTTTGGTTGATTATCAAGTTTACTAAAAAACTGCTTTTTAATAAGCACGTCAAAGCTTCTAATAAAATATCGGAAAAGAAGATGGAATCCATCTATTCATTGGCCAAGTCGGTTGTGAAGTTTTTTGTCTGGTTTTTTGTTATTGTGGCGGTGCTGGATCAAGTCGGTATTTCGGCAGGTAGCCTTTTGGCCACGGCGGGCATCGGTGGTGTGGCCATCGCCTTTGGCGCACAGGACTTGGTCAAAGACATGGTCAGCGGCGGATTTTTGTTTGTGGAGTCGCAGTATGAGATTGGCGACCTTGTGAAGGTAGCGGATGTGATGGGTACGGTTCAGGGTATCAATATTCGCAACACCGAAATCAAGGCCTATACAGGGGAAGTGGTGATTATCCCCAATGGTTCAATCGGCAAGGTGATTAACTATTCCAAAGGCAACAATCTGGCTATTTTGGATATTGGTATTGCTTATGAGGAGGATATCCAGCAGGCGGCAAACAGCATTTTAGCCACCGCCAGAAGCTATAAGGAAAAACACGATTACGTGGTGGGAGAGCCGCAGTATGCTGGCGTCATCAGTTTGGGTGAATCGGATGTGACTTTGCGCGTGGTGATGGACGTGAAACCCGCCATGCAGTTTCAGACCCAGCGGGATCTTTTGCAGGCGGTAAAGGAAAACTTCGATAAAGAAAACATCGAGATTCCGTACCCGAGACGTGTGATTATCAATCAATAGTTTGGAGCTATTATGGATCCCCAAATAAAAGAAAACGATGTTGTAATGATGAAAAAGGCGCATCCTTGCGGCACCAATGCGTGGAAGGTGATACGAACCGGTATGGACGTTAAACTGAAATGCACCGGTTGCGGTCGCATGGTGATGCTGAAACATAGTGATTTTAAAAAAGGTTTTAAAAGGAGAATAAATAGTTGAGTCATTCTAAGGAGAAGTTTAAACCGGTTCGGCTAAGTCCGGCCAAAAAAAAGGAAAAGACCCCTAGGGAGGAGTTTGTGTCCTGGATTATTTCATTGGTCGTTGCGGTGGCCATTGCGCTGGCGCTTCGCTTTTTTGTGTTCGACTTTGTGGTAGTAGAGCAAAGTTCTATGGAGACCACGCTGTATACGGGTGAATGGCTGTTTTTGGAGAAAGTGACCTATCGCTTTGATGATCCCGACGAAGGGGATATCATCGTCTGTCACTTTGATGAAGGCACAAAGAACTACGTTAAGCGCGTCGTCGGCGTCTCGGGCGATACGGTGGAGATTAGAGAAGGGGTGACCTATATCAACGGTGTAGCGATTGAGGAGCCCTATTTGCATGAACCCGAGCTTGGCACATTGGCGCCGACGGTGGTGGACGAAGACAGCGTATTTGTGATGGGGGATAACCGAAACCATTCGCTTGATTCCCGCGTTGTGGGGACGATTCCCTATGAGCGCATTCGGGGACGGGTGGTGTTCCGCGCATGGCCGTTTACCAAGTTTGGCAAAGTGGATTAGCAAACAGGGTCAATAATCCTGTAGGCAGTAAGCTTTAAAAAAAACACAAATCAAGAAAAATAAAATCCCGCAAAGCAGGCGCGTAATATACGTTGCTGATTTGCGGGATATTTTTTTATTTCATTAACTTGCAAAAAGCGTTAAAGGCGTTATGGTCGTTACATTTTTTCAGGTGTTTCAACACCGATGAGATACAGCCCGGTGGTGATGACGTTCTTCACTGCTTTTGCCAGTGCCAGTCTGGCGGCCGAAGCGGCCTTATCATCATCGATGATTTTATGCTCAAAGTAGAATTTGTTGAACGCCTTGGCCACGTCGATGACGTTGCGCGTAATCAGATAGGGTTCGCTTTTTGCCAGTGCGTTTTCGATGGCGGAAGGGAACCTGCCCAGCGCCTTGGCGGTTTTAAACGCTTCGTCATTGTTAAGGGCTGAATAATCGGGCGCTACATCTAATAAATCTTCTCCTCTGGTCAGCAGCGAGTTACAGCGCACCGCCGTGTATTGCATATACGGTCCGGTTTCACCCTCGAAGTTTAAAACTCTATCCCAGTCAAACGTGATGTCCTTGATGCGTCCTTGCGAGAGCACGCTGAATACTACAGCCCCGACGCCGACTTGCTTGGCGATTTTCTCTTTGTTTTCTAGGTTCGGGTTTTTGGTGTCGATAATCTCGGCCGTTTTCTCACAGGCTTTGTTCAGCACATCTTCCAAGAAAACCACGCGACCTTTACGGGTGGAAAGTGTACCGTCCACCAGCGAGACCATACCGAAGTTGACATGCTCCAAATCTTTTTCCCACTCATATCCCATCAAACCAACCACCTTAAACCATTGATTAAAATGAAGATTTTGTTGATAGGCCACGACATATAAAGCTTTATAAAAATCAAATGTTTTTTTGCGATAGAAGGCGGCGGCGAGGTCCCGGGTGGCATAGAGCGTTGTGCCGTCGTTTTTCATAATGATGCAAGGCGGCATATTGTATTCTTCCAGATCCACCACGCGTGCGCCTTGGGATTCGGTCAAAAGCCCTTTGTCTTCCAGCTCATCCACAATGGGGGTCATTTTGTCATTGTAAAAACGCTCACCGGTGTAGTAGTCAAACTTAACACCCATCAAGTCATAGACTTTGTTGACGCGCTTTAAGGTGATGTCGGTGAACCAATCCAAAAGCGAAACCGCGTATTGGTCGCCATTCTCAATGCGTTTAAACCATTCTCTTGCCGCATCGTTGAGCGAATCGTCTTTGTCCGCCTCGGTATGGAACTTTACGTACAGCGCTAAAAGCGCATCGATATTTCTTTTTTCGATATCTTCTTTGTTTCCCCACGCTTCATAGGCATAGCAAAGCTTGCCAAACTGGGTGCCCCAGTCGCCCAAATGGTTGATGCCAATCGCGTTATAGCCGCGGTAGTTATAGATGCGGTAAAGAGCGTTACCGATAGAAGTTGACATAATGTGACCAACATGAAATGGCTTGGCGATATTGATGGACGAATAATCGATGCAAATGTTTTTGCCTTGGCCTTCGTCACTGCTGCCGTAGCCTTCCTCTGCACCCTCGATCACAACGCTTTTTATAAATGCGACAGGATCGATAAAGAAATTCAAATAAGCACCGATGACTTTAAACTCCTTAAAGC
>JBFLKV010000047.1:0-7348 GCA_040883365.1 Eubacteriales bacterium | reverse complement strand
CGGCTGAGGAGAACGAAAAGGCTTCAAAAATCATCAGTAAACTTAAAAAGAAAATGTGTTTGGAGATTCAAACATTACTCAAAGAAATAGAGTTTGATTTTGAAAGCAAGGGACTTGAAAGAAATGACAAAGAGACTGAATGGTTGGCGTATAAGCCATATGATGAGTCGGTAGTGAGTAAAGACGAAAATTTGCAAATGGTCGTTGCCTTCCTAAGCAGCAAAAAACTAATCAATATAAAAGAGAACTATATTCTCTACACAAAAACCTTCATCGATTTATTGTTGCGGATAGCGATGGATAAGAACGATGATGATGATTTTATGGAGGATTAATTGAAAAACGCTAATGGTCAACCGTAGGGTAGGGGTCGGTCATCTCTAAAGCAGGCGAAAAAGAAAAAAACTAAAGAGACAAGAATTAAGACAAATAAAAAGGCAGGAGAAAGCGATGATAAGGTTTAAACGCATTTGGACAATCATAATATTGGTGCTTGTGATGACAATGGTACTGGATTTGGTTATACCCCAAAATGCTTTGGCCAAATTTTATCGGCAGATGAGTGCGGCGACCAACAAGTTAGTGCTAAATTACGGTGACAATGATCGTGATGCCGAAGAACAGCTAAAGGTCATCATTGCGGTTGACACCAGCAAAACGATGGCGGAAGGGTTTCCCGGTGTGGATGAAACAAGCAACATACTGCAATCGACCGTTGTTTTGGCAGAGCTTCTCTCGTCGCGGCCGAATACATCGGTTCAGTATTTGCCGTTTTGTAGAGACATGAACCAACAGGATCACATGCTCGATGGCGACGAAGCAGTGAAAAATATCACATTGAATGAACAGACGTTTTATCCGCTTAGCGAGACTATGGCAGATTTAAAACAAAATATTTGTGAATATGAAATGCCGATTGGCGAATATACGGCCATCAATGCAGGTTTTAAGAAGTTAGAAGAGATGATAGAAGATGAAGAGAACACACGCTATGCGGTTGTTTTTATCACAGATGGGAAGACAAAAGAGGACGTTTTTTCTCCTGTTAGAAATGCATTAGCGCGGACTCAAGATGGGGCTGTGGATTTTTATTTAATCTATCCAGAAACACAGGCAAACGAGGATGTAATTGCAGATTTAAGCGGTTTTATCTCTGAGAAGCAGCAGTGTATGAATTGTGGTGTAAAAAATAAGGACGGTTTGTTAAAAGCGTATTTGGATATCAGCAATCACATTATCGAACCTGATTATAAAACAAGTATTGAGTGGGTAGATTTAAACGCTATTAAGCAAGATAATACTTTTGCTTTTTCTGTTAGTAGCGATCACAGCGGTTTAGCGGTGGCAGCGCCAGAAGGCTACTTTATCAAAGACGTAACCTTGGCGGGGGCATTGAATAAACCCATAAGCTTGTATTCCGCGCCTGACGCCATCTTCGGTGTTGGTTCGCAAGGCACAAACGAAATGATGACAATTGATCCTTCTGTCTATATTGAAGAATCTAAAGAGCGGAATTATGAGTATACCATCGTCATCTGCCCATATGAAACAGCAAGCGAAGAGAACCAAATAGATGCAAAACCAATGGTATATGTGCTTAGACCTGCACAGGATAGATTTTGTGTGAGTGTGTGGGTGGAGGATGAGAAGCAGCGCGAAACAAGAGGCGGAACGGCCCGGCGTTATAGCACGCGCTCTGGTGTAGATGTGATGATTCGATTAGAGTATACGTCTTGGAGTGAAGAAAATGATGACGCTTATACATTTGATGCTTACGAAATCATATTGAACGATTTTACGATAAACCCTGGTAATAGCGAGTATATAAGGGTGGACGCAGACAACAGCATTATTGAGCTGGTTCTGCCCGCGGAGGGTGATGATACCAAAATAGATAATGAGGTTCGCGTCTTTAACAGCGTGACAGAAAAAAACAAAGAAGTAATCATAATTGAGTCGCCCAACGGTGCACCTAAGATAGACAGCAACGCAAGCAATAAAGATATTGAGTTTTCTTATGATGATGAAGAAGGAAGCTCCTGCGATGAACCAGGATGCATCAATCTGGTATTCGGAGAAGAAAGCACAGCTAGTGTATTGCTAAATGGTATTGCCGTCGATCCAGAAGGAGAGGAAGTAGCGTACTTTTTCGACAGTGGTGAGGGATTAAAAAGTGACCAGTATGAATATGTCATTGTAAAAATAGAAAATGAATATTTTTTGCTAGTGGAAAAAGTTGATCTGTCGATGGAAGGGTTTAAAGATGAGATGATAGAGATCAGTTTTCGCGATGAAAAAGGGAAAGCAGACAGTCATGAATTTTATGTGGTGAACAGGGATTAATAATAACAATATATGAGGGAGAGAGATATGAGAAAAAAATTGGCTATTCTGATGGCGCTTGCGATGCTATTGAACATGGTAAGTGGATGTGGCACAAAAGGTACCGATACGATAGAAGAAAGCGCTGAGCGGCTACCCAACTTGATTTTTACGGTGGCGGGCACCGATGCCAGCCAGTATGACAATCCAGCGTGGTTGGAAACAAAACCGCAGGAAACGAGGCCATCGAATTTAGTGGATGTCCATCTTTTCATTGATGGATCGAGCAGTATGCGTGGGTATTTGGCTTATTCGGGCAGTACATATGACAGAATGGTCACGTCTTTGCCGTCCGTTTGTATTAATGCATTTGAATCCTATATCTTTAATTCATATAAGGTGTTTGATGAAGTGCATCTGATGAAAGACAGCGCAAATGATTTTTTGCCGATTGGTGAGGACTACGTCGATTATGTTTACGAGCAGGATTTTTATGGTTCTGAAACCGGGGTGCGTACAGGAGACGTGAACGACGCAGATAAAACGCGATGTGACTACACTAAAATAATTGAGCAAATCGAGACAATCAATCCGCGCATTTCTAATGGAGGAGGTGCAGGAAACGATCTATATATCATCGTCTCGGACTTTATACCGCAAAGCGATCTGGACACCGATTTTTATCGATTTAACACAAAACTATACAGCGAGATCATATGTCAAGATTTATGCTGTGGGATTGCGGGGTTTAAGTCCGAATTCTATGGGGATATTCAGTGTTTGGATATTCAAGGGAAAAAGACTTCTTTTGCATATAGCGGGGATATGCCGTTTTATATCGTGGTGATTGGTGAGACGCGTAATGTGACGCAATTCATGAGTGCGCTGGAAGAGCGAACGAACCATTTTGAACTCTCAAACGATGAATACGGCATTTTTATAACAGACGGACAAAGCCCCAAAAACACGGGCGAGGGTGATGTGGCGACTGTAGCTTGGCAAGGAACTTTACACGAAGAGCAGGCCGCCGCGCAGAGCACCGACGCGATGGTTTCTTATGAGCTTGTTCATTCAGATGCCTACAAGAAAGGCGATATGCTGACTTATCCGCTCGCATACAATATCTTTCCTATGAATCGTTATATTGAAGCCGACCCAATCACAAATGGGGAAATCCGATTTAAGCTGCCTTACGCGCTTTCGCCGGCATCCAGCGTTGATATTGCGGATGAGAACTGGATCATTACCTATGATTATCAAGTGATTCAAGGCGAAACGGCTGTCAAGCCATCGGATATGGAAGTGATAGCCGAAGGGTGTTCCAGCAATATCAGTTTGCCGGAAGATATGAGCCTTGAGGCGTTTGAGTATATTTATCTGCCGCGTTTGCCAAAAGGGAGAAGAGGGCAAACGGAAGAGGATATCCAAAAAGAAACCTGGCAGAAACGAAGCGATGAATACCTAAAAGGCTTGGCGGCAAGGACGGTATGCGCCGACGATATGTTTGTCTCAATGGCCGAAGGCTACGTTCAAAACGGTGAAGTGGTTATTCCGATTTCCTTCGATACCGAAATGATGACCAGTGAGATGCCTTATCTGATCTCGGTGACCATCACGGCGGAGCCGAAGATTACGACAAGGGCTTTTGACGGCTGGATTGGCGAATGGAATATGGAAAACGATGCGTTTTCGGACTGGATAGAGGACCCTCAAAGTCAAAGCGCAGGTAAAACGCCAGGTCTTTCACGTGCTTTTAAAGCGCTTCAAGGGGACAGGATATACGATGACGGATGTTTTTTGCGGCAAGTGAATTTGATTGTTTCAAACGGTGAACTGTTGGCCGACGCAGAGGTGAAGCTATGGGCACAGCAGCAAGCGGCAAAAGCCCAGATGCAGGAAGCCGATGCGAAACAGGATGCTAAAGAGACAGTAAACGCAGGGAAAAAGTTCAGTGACATATTTAACATATTTAAAAAAGGAGATGAGTAGATACGATGAATATTAGTCTTGGAAAAAGTGCGCGTGTGATTGGGCAAATTGCGCTGATGATTTTGGTGATTATTGTTGGGCTTATCGTGCTGGGGGCCATCGCTGATGCATACTATTTTCAGCCGGACAATCTTTTGGGCGATATTCTGCCCGAGTTTTCAGAAACCTTGATGGATGCATGGGGTACTGGAGTTGCCGTGATACTTGTGTTGCAAAGCTTGTTGCTTATGATTACCGGCATGGCGTTTTTGCTTCGGCACTGGCAATCCATCCGCGGGGGCAGAAGTACGTTTTGGTTGCAATTTACGTTGATGGCTCTGATTGTGGGCCTCTGTTTAGCGGTAACGCTTATGCTTTTCCGCGCGACATCCTTGGTGGGCGGGAGCAGCCCGGTTGGTGTTTGGGTGCCGGTGACGATCACGGTATCAGGGCTTATTCAAAGTGCGGTGTCCATGATGGTGATTGGTCCGCATTACAATATGCTATAGGTTTATAACAAGAAAGGCAGGAATCATATGGGCAAATATATTATCGCCATCGGCGGTACAGGAATAAAGTGCTTGGAATCCTTTTTGCATATCAGCGCATTTGGCGGCTTTGGCAGTGGCAAGGACGTCTATCACGTGATGGTCGTTGAGGGGGACCGGGCCAACGGCAACAAAACACGTCTGCAATCGGGGATTGCCAACTATATCACGTGTCAGCGGACTTTTCACCCCAATGGTGTGGACACGCAAGCCGACTTGTCGCGTAAGGAAAACAAAGAGATTGAAAAAAGGGTGAAGCGCGGGCTTTTCCGTGACCGATATATTGTGGATACAAAAGAAGGGAAGGACGCGTTCTATGTTTGGGAGCCAGACAAAGATAAAGATTCGCTGGCTGAGATGGCGGAACCCGCCGGAGAAAACACCAAAGGCTTGATGGAAGTGCTATTTACCGAAAACGAACTCAACCGTAATCTGCATGTTGGATTTGAAGGACATCCTAATATCGGATCGCTAACCATGGATCACCTGATGAACTTAAACGATCCCGATTCGCCTTGGTACAACTTTATTGGACTCGGCAACAATGAGATACCCGAAAGCGAGCAAACCGATATCATCATCATGGGCTCGGTTTACGGTGGTACGGGCGCGGCGGGCATCTATGCGGTGGCCAACAAAATTAAATCCTATAAGTATCAAAACAAAGAGAAAACCGTGAATGTGGACTATGAGCGATTGATTAACGACGGGCGAATGCGTGTGGGTGTTGTGATGATGTTGCCATATTTCTTGTTGCCATCACCCGAAACCACGACGAGCATGGGCGCGAATAATATGATGGAAAACACGGCATACGCGCTGGACTACTACGCAAAAAAGCCGAAGTTTCTAAGCGACTTGTCACTGATTCTGATTGGGAAATCCAATCGAGAACCGATTGTTGAAGACATTAAGAGCGGAACAGGCAAGTGGGCACCAGGGGATATGAATCAAAAAAACAAATCGATGACGCCTGAAGTGATTGCGGCTTTCGCGATGAACAGCTTTTTTGCACAGCAGATTGATAAAGGACGCGTAACCTATGTGCTGAGAAAAAAAGAAGTGACCGATCTCAATAGTCCGGGAAGCCTTTTGGTGGACTGGGATTCGATTCCTATCACGGATGGATATCAAAAAAAACTGAGTACCATGCTGGTGTTTGCGCTGACCTATATCGCTAAGATCAATCCCGTTTTACAGCGAGGAATAACCGATACCGCGCGTTATCATTGGCTGGGTAAATGCGTCAATGACATGGACCCGGACCTACAGATGCAAGCAAGGCAGATTGGCGACTATCTTAAGAGCTTTGTGGACTGGGCTTTGGACGTTTCAAGCGCGGGAGAGCGAAGCAGAGATGAGTATCGATTGCTCAATTATGCCAAGGTGGAGCAACTGATGACAGCGAGGTACGACGAGGATACTGATTATAGCTTTTTGGTTAGAAGGGTTCATCAGAAATCATCATGGAACCGGATATTAGAAAAACTGATCAGCGGTGCGACTGTTCTGCCTAAAGATAATAATCGGCTGGGGCTGCATCGTTTGTTCATCGACCTGTTTGACAGTGTTAACCGATAGAGATGAGGTGAAAGAATAATGGCAAATTTATTTTGGCTGAACGTAACCGAAGCGGCGAATGTTGCAGTGAACGGCAACGAGCAAATGATCAGCATTAAAGACCAAGTGGGATTGCTGACCAGTATTCGCGATGCGACCGAAAAAGAGATTAACACCAGCACAAAACCCCGTTCCATACCCGATCCTTGGGCTCGGGCCTATTTGTTTAATCGATATTTACTGCACGAAAAAGCCTATGCAGATTTAAGCGATGTTCAAAAGGAACAGCATGATCATATACGGGGTGCTTGGCGTGGCTTTTTCGCTATGCTGGCACTAAGCCAAGTCTATGATATCAATATTCGGCTTAAAAAAGTGGAAACATGTGATGGCATCGGCGAATCGCTGTGGCGGAATCGACCGGAAACGGCGGCACGCGACCGTATCCATTCCGAGATTGAAGATGACAATGCGGGATATTTGATCTATGCAAACAAGCAGGCAGTAGGGTTCACGGATGCCGGCATTATTGCGTTGCCGGGTGTCAGCAAGGGACGTTTTGATGCAACTTATCCGTGGTCGGATGGGTATGAGTTTACTGACCCGATCGAGAGCCTGACGCGTGGAGAGCGGATGATTGTCTATGCTTGGCTTTCCAATCTGATTTACTTCTACACGGAAAGTGACCATAAGCCGAAAGTGGCGAAACCGCTTAAGACGTATATGAAAGATTTAAACCTCGGTAGCGAAGATATCAAGAAAGCGAAGCGCGCAGCCGAGCATATCATTCAGGCACACATGCTAAAAGAAACACTATTGCAACCGCTGGAAGAACGCGTTGAGCTAAATAAGTTGAACGATTCTGAAACGCGAATTGACAATTCAACTTTTTGCTTGATCGATTCAGCAGAAAACATCGAGACAGGCAAGGAAAAGTTGGTGATTGGTCT
>JBFLKV010000271.1:0-9299 GCA_040883365.1 Eubacteriales bacterium | reverse complement strand
TCTCGGAATCAGTCATAGGATAAAAAACAACTTCGGTTTTCGCATGCGCGGTATATCGTCTGCCCGTCTCTGTATCAATCAGGCAGTATCCGGTATAAACCATGTGCGCTTTACCGGACAGTTTTTGCAGCATCCGCGCTGCATCCTCGGCATCCGTGGGTTTCCCCAGAATCTGGCCGTCTTGCACCACGATTGTGTCCGCACCCAATATCACCGACGGGTTTTGAACCGCATCCGCGGCCGCTCCTGCTTTCTTTTGTGCAAGAAGTTCCACCACTACAACGGGATCGGTCTGCGTGGTGCTCTCATCCACATCCATAGCCAAAACATCGAAATCTTCGGTGATTAATTTAAAAAGCGCCTGCCTCCTTGGTGAGGAAGACGCTAGGATCATTCGTTTTTTCATTCTTCTAGCTTCTTCAACTTTGGTTTTTTGAAAAAAGCAATCGCATCCTGCGGGCATTTCTTTGCACAAATGCCACAATAGACACACTTGTCATAATCGAATATCGGTAGGTTGTCCACCATGGTGATGGCGCCTTTGGGACAAGCTTTGGCACAAATACCACAGCCGATACATCCGGCTTTACAAATTTCCCTCACCGAACGTCCTTTTTCGTGAATTCGGCAGGCCACATAAACACGGTTTTCCGGGTCCATCATGCTGATGGTGTTGCGTGGACACTCGGTTGCACATTTGCCGCATCCCGTACACTTGGTTTCGTCTACATGCGCAACGCCTTCTTTTTCGTCCACGGTAATAGCGTCAAACGGACATACGCTCTGGCATGTCCCAAGACCCAAACAACCCACCGGGCAAGCCTTGGCCCCACCAGCCAGCGAAACCGCCGCGCGGCAGTCCTGCACACCGAAATAATCATACTTCTGAACGATTTTATCTTTTACGCCGATGCACATGACACGTGCCACCAAGCGTTTCTTCTCTTTGTTTTCAACGCCCAAACGCTTTGCGATTTGATTGGCATTATCCGCCACACACACCGCACAAGCGCTGACCGAAGCTGCGCCCTGACAAAGTGCCTTAGCAAAAGCATCACATCCGGGATATCCGCATCCGCCGCAGTTAACGCCGGGCAAAAGTTCACGCACTTCTTCAAAGAGTTCATCCGGCACAACCGCCAGTTTTTTGGAAGCCACCCCCAGCCCTAAGCCGAAAAGAAGGCCCAAGCCGCCGATGACCGCTACTGATATTAAAATGGTATTAAGCATATTTTTTCATCCTTTTTATACTAATCCTGCAAAGCCGAGGAACGCCATCGCCATCAAGCTGGCTGTAATCAGCGCAATCGGGAAATCCCTGAACGCAGGCGGAATATCTGAGAGTTCTATCCGCTCGCGAATGCCGGCAAACAGCACGATAGCCAATGTAAATCCGATGGCCGCGCCAATGCCCGAGAACAGGGTTTCCAGCAGGTTATATCCTTCGGTGATATTGATGATAGCCACACCCAGCACCGCGCAGTTGGTGGTAATCAGCGGCAGATAGACGCCGAGTGCCTCATAGAGAGTCGGTGATATTTTTTGAATCACCATCTCGACCAACTGTACCAACGCCGCAATGACCAAGATAAACGCGATGGTCTGCAAAAACTCCATCTTCAGCGGAACAAGAATTAAGTGTTGCACCAAATAGGTGATGACCGAAGCCATAGCCATAACAAATGTCACCGCCATGCCCATGCCAAACGCGGTTTCCACACGCTTGGAAACGCCCAAGAACGGGCAAATACCCAAGAAACGGGACAGCACATAGTTGTTGACCAAAATGGAGCTGACTAAAATCAGCATGATTTTTATAAATTCAGCCATATCTATTTACCCGCCTTTTCTTGTAGTAGAGATATCTTCTTGATTGCTGCCATGATCAGCCCCAGTGCTAAAAATCCGCCGGGCGCCAGAATCATCATAATCGCCGGCTGGAAGTTTGCGCCAAACAGCGACATACCAAAGAACGTGCCGTTGCCCAGAATTTCACGGACCGTGGAGATCATCAGAAGACCCAGTGTGAAACCAAGTCCCATACCGATGCCATCCATTAGCGATAGTAATACTGGATTTTTGCTGGCAAAGCTTTCGGCGCGACCCAAGATAATGCAGTTGACCACGATAAGCGGGATGAAAATCCCTAATGATTCAAACAGTGCAGGCACAAAAGCCTCCATCAACAGCTGTACGATGGTCACAAAAGTGGCAATGATGACGATAAAAGCCGGAATCCGCACTTTATCTGGGATAAAGTTGCGAAGTAGTGCCACCACCACATTGGAGGACACCAGCACAAATGTGGCTGCAAGCCCCATGCCAAGACCGTTCTCGGCTGAAGTGGTGACCGCCAGCGTCGGACACATGCCCAGCACCAGCTTGAAAATCGGGTTTTCCCGCCATATACCATTGGTCAGCGTTTGTAGTGTTTTATTTTTTTCCATTCGCTTACTCCTTATCGTATACGGCTTCAAAGAAGTCGTATGCCGCATTAACCCCGTAGACCACACCTTTGCTGGTGAAGGTTGCGCTGGTTATTGCGTCTATTTTAGAAGCACCGTCTGCTCCTTGTAGCGAGAACAGCGGCATCTGATTTGCAAATTGTCCGGTAAACTCCGGGTTGGTGGCGTTGGCCCCAAGGCCGGGTGTTTCTTCATGCTTACCGATATCGATGGCTTCCACCGTGCCATCCGCTTTAAAACCGATGGTCACTTCGATGCCCGGGTTATAGCCCTTAGTGGTGACTTTGACCGTCATTCCGTTTTTCTCGCCACCTGTCAACGCGTAGTATGCCTCGGTGACTGTCACAGAATGTTCAGTATCATCTGTCCATGTACCATCCGCTTTAAGCGCATCGACACCGATTTCTTCAAAGCTGTCCGCTTCGGTCAGTACCGCTTTTCTGGCTTCCTCAGCCCGCGCACGCGAACCCTCTTCTATCGGGCCTTTGGTGACCGAGTAAGTGTATCCCAGCGCAGCCGCAGCCAGCGCACATATGATAAAAAGTCTTAAGGTTAAGTTCATAATATCTTTCATTATTTTGCTTTGACCTCCCCGTATAATCTCGGTTTAAATGCTTTGTCAAGCAAAGGAACGGCCAAGTTCATGATGAGTATGGCATAAGAAACGCCTTCGGCAGAAGGGCCGAACAAGCGGAACACCGAAGTTAGAACACCACAGCCGATACCGTATACCACTTGGGCTTTTCGATCGATCGGTGCCGATGAGTAATCGGTCGCCATAAAGATAGCACCCAGCATTAACCCTCCGCCAAACACATGGTAGCCGACAGTCATTAAGCTAAAACTATTCGGTCCTAAAAGAAAGGTCAAAACAGCCACTGTTCCAATATAGGTGACGGGCACATGCCATGAAATCACTTTTCTTATCACCAGGTATATTCCACCAAGTAGCAACGCAGCCGCACTGGCTTCGCCGATCACACCGCTGACACTCCCAATAAAGGTGTTCCAAAGACCCGGCAAATTGTTCCCCGAAGCTAAGGCAACCAAAGGTGTGACACCGCTCACCGCGTCAACTCCCACAGCCGATGCACCGGAAAGCGCATCAGGTACAGCGATGGAAACCCAAGACCCAGCGATAGCGGGTGAAAAGCGGGTCATCAGTGCCGGCCAAGAAGCCAACAAAAATGCACGTGCACCCAAGGCAGGGTTCATGAAATTCTGGCCAAGACCACCAAACAATTGTTTTACAATAATAACAGCAAATCCTGCACCAATCACCGGCAACCATAGCGGTACCGACGGGGGCAGATTCATGCCGAGCAACAGGCCGGTCAACACCGCACTCATATCCGAAACTGAGACTTTGCGTTTCATGAGCACCTGCGTCAACGCTTCAAACCCGACGGCTGAAATGATGCTGACCAACACGATCATCAGTGAATACAATCCAAAGTAGAAAACACCCACCGCCAATGCGGGAAGGAGCGCTATGATGACATTGGTCATCACCTTGGACACCGAATTCGTGGACCGCACATGCGGTGCCGCAGTCACTTTGACTTTATTAAAATACTCCATAATTCCTTTTTAACTCCCTCTATTTCGCGCTTTGTGCTTTTTTACGTTTCGTTATCTGCATTTTCCCGAGTTTGAACGATTGGGTCAAATAACGGTTGGATGGACAGATATACGAGCAAGCGCCACACTCAATGCAATCCATTACATTATATTTTTCGGCCATCTCATAATCGGCACGAAGGATATACTGGTTCATGGTTAAGGGCAAAAGACCTGCCGGACACGCCGTGACACAGTGGGTACAGCGAATGCAGTTGACCTGCGCCGGGAACGTCGCCAGTTTTTTACCCAGCGCCAAAATACCTGAGGTCCCTTTAATCACCGATACATCCAATGAATACTGTGCGATGCCCATCATCGGGCCGCCAGTAATCAGCTTTTCAACCGCTTCGGTAAATCCGCCCACATATTCGCAGACATCACCAAAGGATGCGCCCACTCTCACCACCAGATTGGATGGCTTTTTGACAATCCCCGTAACGGTTACAATGCGTTCGGTCAACGGAATCTGCTTGACCAACGCCTGATAGATGGCGATGCATGTGGATGTATTTAAAACCACCACACCGATATCCATAGGCAGACCGCCCGAAGGTACTTCGCGTTTGGTGATTGCTTGAATCAGCTGTTTTTCTCCGCCTTGCGGGTACTTCACCTTTAGAGTCTTAATGGTGATGGGTAAATCTTTCACCGCTTTTTTCATCACGGCAATCGCGTCTTTTTTATTGTTCTCAATCCCGACGATGCCGTTTTTCACACCAAGAATATCCATAACGATTTGAAGGCCTTTGATAATTTCATCGGTCTTCTCCAAAAGCGCACGGTGATCAGCCGTCAAAAACGGCTCACATTCTGCCGCATTGACAATCACATATTCAATCGGCTTGTCGTCTGGCGGTGAAAGCTTAACATGAGTCGGGAATGTCGCGCCGCCCATGCCCACGATGCCGCCTTCCTGAATGAGGCCGACCTTCTCTTTTTTATCCAGTTTGGATATATCACGCGTCTCGCCATATCCCGGCACTTTTTCGTCTTTAAAATCATTTTCCACGACGATGGAAAGCACGGGACGACCCAAGATATGCGGTTTTTCGGCAATTTCGGTGACTGTACCCGAAACACTGCTGTGCACGGGTACCGAAACAAAAGCGGCTGCTTCCGCAATCTTTTGACCCACCAATACTCGGTCGCCCACCGAAACAATCGGTTTGGCTGGTGCACCGATGTGCTGGCTGATTGGAAAACTTAAGATTTTGGGTGCTGGCATGGTCTCCAGCGCGCACTTGTCGGTCAGGTATTTTCCGTGGTGAATGCTGCTTAAGGGGTGAATACCGCCTTTAAAAGATAATTTCATCTATTATTTCTCCTACGTCCATTGAAATATGCATAATATTAGCTGATTCTTATCAAGATAGGTTAAAAAAATGCTTATTCTGTACCAATTTCGTAATCTAACGCCCTATATTGTAACACAAATCGTCAAAATGTAAATGTAATCTTGGTCACAATTCGGATGTTTTTAAACAATCTATTAAATAAACTATTGTTCCCAAGTGAAAAGTGATTTAAAATAGCAAATAAGGGGGACAATTGAAATGAATTTTGAATTCACCTTTAATATTTTATATATTTTGACCACGCTCTATGCGATGGCACTACTTTTTATGGGTTTCAACTGGATTAAAATACTATCGCTTATTTTTGGTATGTTTATGGGATATGCGGCGATCGCACGCTCATTGCCGCTCAGTGGCTTTGCTTTTACCGTTGTTGCTTCTTGTGTCGGTGTCGGATTTGGGTTTATCCTATTTAAATACCGCAACCTGATGCCATTAATGATTTCGGTGGGATTCGTGTTTTTCATCACTGGTCTCATCCAAACCGCCCAGCACACCATCCATCCGTTATACATGCAGGTCATCTATCTGGCCGTTGGTCTGGCTATCGGTTCTTCGGTCTTTATCGCGCGGGACTTTTTCTTGGTCATTTGGACATCGATTTTAGGCGCGTTTTTGTTTGTCATCTCGCTCGGGTTTCTTTCGTTTGGCGATGATTCACCAATTATCTTTGCATCCGGCTCGGGCTTAAACCAGCGTATCCTAGATATCTTTGGACAAAACACGCTGTACCATGTGGTGATGTTTATCATGGTGCTGTGTATGGGCCTTATTGTACAATTTGTCTGGACCGCTAAGTTCCAACTGTTTGTCAAAAGAAAATACAAAGGCCGCCACTAATATTCGGCTGAAAGAAATTGACGATAGCCATTCGATTTTATTTCGTGTAAACGCACAAAAGCACTGATTTTAATCATCAGTGCTTTTTTTGATTAGCTTATTCTTTTTCTACTACCAGATTACTCGGCCAATTCCAGCGCAATCTTCATCATGTTGGTAAACGACTTTTCCCGTTCTTCGGATGTCGTCGCTACATCCTTGGCCAGTGAATCGGACACGGTCAAAATGCATGCTGCATCTTTGTTCAAAAACCGGGCATTTGCAAACAGCGCAAAGCTTTCCATCTCCACCACATCACAGTCGTGAACGTCGCGAATGGTCTCATAATCGTTGAAGTTTTTACGATAGAACACGTCCGAGGAATGTACCCTTGCTTTATGAATGGGGATATTCAAATCTTTTGCAATGCCTTGAATACGCTTATTTAAATCATATGACGGATTCATAACATCTTCAATATATCCCGCCAAGGTATGTGCAAAGCTGGATTCGCTCCAAGCGTCAGTCGCCAAAATCACATCATAGGCGTCCAAGTCTTTGCTATAAGCCCCACAAGAACCGATGCGAATAATCCGCTCGACATCATAAAAGTTATATAGTTCGTAAGAATAGATACCGATAGACGGCATGCCCATACCCGAGCCCATCACCGATATTTTACGGCCTTTGTACGTGCCCGTATATCCGTTCATACCGCGAACATGGTTAAACTGTACTACATCATCCAAAAAGGTTTCCGCGATAAACTTTGCCCGTAACGGGTCACCCGGCATCAATACGGTTTTTGCGATGATGCCTTTCTCTTTCACTTCAATATGCGGGGTCGGTATACTCATCTTCTATCCTGCTTTCCTAGTTTTTATCTATGCTCTATTATAACCAAACCAGATGTTTTTCGTCTATGGTTCAGACTAACTTTTCTTTTTATTATACCTACGCTGACGGTACGGGCGTGCTATTGCCGGACGTACCGCTGGTGTCCCCCGTATCGCCGGTATCCGGCGGATCCGTTGGTGCGGGTGGTGCCGCGGTGGGTTCGGGTGCGCTGGTCGGGTCTGGGGGTGTATCCGTCGGTGCAGGTGTTGTGGTCGACCCTGGTTGGGTTGGCTGGGTGGTGGGAGAAGAGCCATCGCCAATGCGTGCTCTCAATGTAGCTTCCAGCGAAGCGCAGTAACTTTGGAAAGAAACCACCGCTGCTTTAATCTCATCTGCTCTTGCGCCCGGATCGGTCAGAGAAACCGAATTTGCTAAGGTTTCCAGCTGACTTAATATATTGATATACGTACTGTATTCATCCCCTTCGCAATACTTGCGATTGGCGTAGATATACGCGCCGGTGGTCGTCCCTTGCTCCAAGGCCGTGGCCTGCCACGTATTAAACCGCTCGGCTGCGGGCAGAATCACCGAAGCATCGTTGCTTTTGCTCAGCGATACAGAAAGACCAAACATATCTTCAATCGTATCCTCGAGGTCATATTGGTCCACCGCCCAATAAGAGCCATTCCCGATATAAACACCTTTTCCATTGACGGTTTCCCGCGTTAAATCATCCAAATCAAAATCCATCGCCCACCTGGCCAATGCCGCAATTTGTGCGACTGTCAGATCGGTATACATATCATCCTTGACGGATGTATACAGCTGTGGAATCAAAACCAGCTTTTTGCTATCCTTTAACTTGGTAAAAATCGCTTGTAGCATCCGCTGTTGACGATCGATACGGACGATATCCGATTGACCTTTGCGCTGCCGGACATACGCCAGCACTTGTGAACCCCAGAGGTGCTGCTGCCCTACTTCAAGATGTGCGTCCGATGTATCGATGACATGATCAACATAATAGTCAACACCGCCGATCGCGTCCACAATATCTTTTAAGACTTCCATATCCACGCAGACATAGCTGTCGATTTTAAGTCCGCCAAGCATCTTGGACACCGTATCAATGGCATTTTCAAATCCATGACCGCGGTAACCCCCGCCTTCGGCAAACGCCTTGTTGATGCGCGCTTTGCCGCCGTATCCGGTGATCCAAACCAACGAATCGCGCGGAATAGAGAGCATAGCCGCCGTGTTTTTCTCAAAATCGATGTTTAAAACGATGATGGTATCGGTACGAAAATAACCCCACCCTTCGCGCTCCTGATTTTCATCAATACCGAGCAGAAGAATGTTGGTTTTACCGGCCATATAGCTGGTATCCGCGTTTCTTTCAAGCATCGTCAGCCGCTTAGAATAAAGCGCATCGTCTTCATCAATGGTTACAATATCGTCCAATGATTTTTGTTCGCTGGAGAGGAGTTTGATAAACCCCGATGCATTACCATCTGAGTTAAACAAGGCTTGGGGGTGCTTAACCCCATACCAAAATGTTGCCCCCAGCGTAATCAACGCCAGCAACATGCAAACCAAAACCAAAATGATTATTTTTCTAGTAACATTTTTCTTTGTCGTGCGATTTTTCATCAATCAATCCTTTGTCTGTCTTAAAAAGCCTTTTCTGAATCTCATTATATCAAATTCTAATAGCTGTAATATGTTTGTGTCAACCGAAAGGTTTGTAAATAATCTTTTAAAAGGTGTGCTTTATTTGTTCGCCTTTTGTTGATATACTAAAAAAGTTATAGATGAATAGAAAGGCAACAGAATGAATCTGACCTCAACCCAGCAAAACGTAATAGAAGACATCGACTCGGCGCTGTTGGTGACGGCACCCGCCGGCGCCGGTAAAACCGAAGTGATGGCCAGACGCGCTGCAAACGCCATCCAAAGCGGAAAAAACGGTGTGCTGTGCTTGACGTTTACCAACCGTGCTGCAAACGCGATGAAAAAACGCATCCAATCGTTGATGGGTGCAACGTCGCGCATCACAGTCAATACCCTGCATGCGTTCTGCAACAGGCTTATCCGCGCCGAGGCCAAAACGCTTGGGATGCCCTATGGCTACACCATCATGGATGAAGAAGACGCCAAGGCTGTACTAAACGATGTGCTGAGCCAAAGCGGTGGCCGCTAC
>JBFLKV010000270.1:0-2553 GCA_040883365.1 Eubacteriales bacterium | reverse complement strand
GCATGCTAAACGAAGAGCGGCTCTCCTATATGGGCAGTGTGGTTTTGGGGCTTAATGATGCGCTGGTGGAGCTGACCGGTGCGCTGGCAGGCTTTACATTGTCCATCCAAAACTCTCGTACCATCGCACTGGTCGGTTTGATTACCGGCATATCGGCATCGCTTTCCATGGCGGCCAGCGAGTATCTTTCCAGCCGAACGGAAGCGGATGGAGACGTGAACCCGAAAAAGGCAGCCATCTATACCGGCATTGCATATGTCTTTACGGTGATTTCGCTGATTTTACCTTTCTTCTTGATTTCAAATTATATCTTAAGTTTAATGGTGACCTTGACTATTGCCATCTTAATCATTGCATTTTTTAACTACTATATTTCAGTGGCCAACGATCAGCCCTTCTTTGCACGGTTTGGCGAGATGACGCTGATTAGCTTGGGGGTCGCGGCCGTTTCCTTTGGCATCGGCTTCTTGGTCAACCGGTTCTTTGGGTTGGATATTTAGGCGCACTATTAACTGTTTATTCACCTAAGGGTTATTTGTGCGGTTTAAGGCTATGGTATAATTAAACCAATACAACACGAAAATTAAGGATACATACATATGTTTGAATTGCATCAGGTCGGCAAGAATACTTTTTACATCGCAAACTACACCAACATCGGCATTTACCGTAACGCGGATAACAGCGTGTATCTGATTGATACGGGGCTGGACGATAGGACGGCTGAGAAGATACTTGAGATAATCGATGGGCAAGGATGGCAGGTGAAAGCCATCATCAACACCCACTCCAACGCGGACCATATTGGCGGAAACCATGTGATCCAGCAAAGAACCGGATGTCCGGTATTTGCGTATGGGATGGAAGTGCCTTTTACGCGCTACCCAATCATCGACCCATCATTTATCTATGGCGGCTATCCATGCCGGGCACTTCGAGATAAGTTCTTTTTAGCCAAAGGCACGATGGCCACCGACTTTTCGGACCCGAGTTTTCCGAAGGAAATGGGAGTTATCCCGATGCCCGGGCACTACTTTGATATGGTGGGGATTCGCACACCGGACGATGTGGTGTTTGCGGCGGACAGCCTTTGCAGCCAAAAAACGCTGGAGCGACTGGGCGTTACGTTTATCTATGATGTGGCGAAATATCTGGAGACGCTGAAAATGCTAGAGACGCTTCAAGCCGCGATGTTTGTACCCGCGCATGACGCACCGCATGAAGACTTGCGCGAACTATCCATACTCAATCAAAAAAAGGTGCATGAGATTGCGGATGTGATTAAAGAAAAATGTCAAACGCCGCAATCGTTCGAGGATGTTCTGCAAGCCGTTTTTTCGCGGTATCAGCTTAAGATGAATTTTCAGAAGTATGTTTTAATCGGGAGTACGGTACGCTCATTTTTGGCGTGGCTGAAAGACAGAGATGAGTTGGACGTGGTTTTTGAAGATAATCGGATGTTTTGGACGTGTGTATAACCAAAGGGGTTAGAAAACACAGCCTTTAAGTGATTAAAAAAGGCGAGGGAGAAAACGATGATTGAAGGAACGAAAACGAGAACGGTAATTAGGAAATTTAAGTACGGCATGGTAGGCGGCGGTATGGGTTCGCTGATTGGCGATGTCCATAAGCGGTCGATCGATTTGGATGGCTCGGCCGAACTGGTGGCCGGAAGCTTTTCGCGCAAGTTTGAGACGTCACTTAAAACAGGCAAGATGTATGGTCTGGATAAAGCGCGGATATATGAAACTTATGGGGAAATGGCCAAGGCTGAAGCGGCGCGTGAGGATGGGATTGACTTTGTGGTTATCGTGACGCCCAACAAGTCGCACTATCCTATCTCCAAGGCTTTTTTGGAAAACGGTATTCATGTGGTGTGCGATAAGCCTTTGGGGCTTAGTAGTGATGAAGGGCGAGACCTAAAACGCATTGTGCAAGAAAAGGGTTTGCTTTTCTGCGTAACGCATATATATACGGGATATCCCATGGTCAAGCAAGCCAAGTTGATGATTGAAAACGGCGATATCGGGGCTATTCGCTCGGTACGCGGGCAGTACATTCAAGGATGGATGGCCACAACGGTGGAGAAAATGGGCAACAGGCAAGCGGTTTGGCGGTGTGACCCCAAAGAGACGGGTGTCGCCAATTGCATGGGCGATATCGGCACGCATATACAGCAAATGCTGGCCTATGTCACTGGCTTAAAAATTGAATCATTGAGCGCCAATATGACCGCTTATCATGGCAGAGAGCTGGATAATGACGGGCAGGTGCTGATTAAGTATGCAGGCGGGGCTTCGGGTATGCTTTGGGCATCGCATATCGTCATTGGGCTCGATAATGATTTGAGTTTTATCATCTGCGGTGAAAAAGGGACGTTGCAGTGGCATCAGGAACGCCCGAATGAACTCATTGTCAATATACTGGACAAGCCAACCCAAGTGCTTTCCCGTGGTAATGGCTATTTTTACCCCGAAGTGAATGCGGACACCAGACTGCCAAGCGGACATGTGGAGGGGCACTTTGTGGCCTTTGCCAACATCTATCGCGGAT
>JBFLKV010000046.1:0-4302 GCA_040883365.1 Eubacteriales bacterium | reverse complement strand
GCTTTCACTACTATAAGCAAACTTTTTGCTGATATACTTCCAGCCCCTTGTGCCCGATACCCTGTATGAAAACCGATATTCCGCATAAGCCTGTGTGCCATCTGATTTTTGCGCTTCGGCTTGAAGCATAAGCCCTCTGCCATCCATTACAACGATATTGTCCATCGGCATTAGCGCAACCGTTCCAAGCGCTTCGCCTACGCATACCGCAACTTCTTTTGTCTCATAAACATCCGCCTTTTTTCTGCCAACCGTCTTGACAACCACCCGGATTTGATACGTTGCATCCAATCGATTGGGTGGAATAAGCACATGGGTCTTTAACCAGACTTGACCTTCTTCCAGAGCATATTCCTCCCATTCGGTCAATCCATAGAACCGCTTTGATCCGGCTTTCGCATACTGTACCTGATAAAGCGTCGTTTGCTCGTCTCGCCCTTCTTCAAGCATGATGTTCACCTTGATGGGCTCACCGTATTCAAAGCTTTCTTTTTCCACCGCCACTTCAAGATTAGAGGCCGGAACCGCACCGAGATAAACCATTTGTGTTTTGGTCGTATACTCTGCATCCACGCTTGCACGACCCCCGCTTTTCGCTTCCACCTTAAAGACATACGCGCCCTCACTTCGCGGCTTAAAAACAACCGTAGCGTCGCTCCCCCAGCCCCGAAGCTTTTTGAACGCACCTCCGTTATAGGCATAGTAAAAACAGTATTGTGCATTCGTTTCATAGCCCGCATATCCTTCCGCTGCTGCGCTGAGCGTGATGCCCGCGGACGTTGCTACCCAAGTGCCCGGCTCCTCGGTAAACGTAACACTTTTGATTGGCATCACCTGATAAAGCCACGCTGTACATTCAGCCGAAACATCGGCCGCTTCCCGTCCGTCGGCACGCAGGCTAAGCCGAATGGTATATTCGCCTTCGGGTAAATCGCTCGGTGTCGCAAAAAGCACCGTTCCACTGTTGCCGCCAAGCATGATTGGCTCGCTCCATTCACTGCCCGTATGCGACCACGTCTCGCTGTCCAGACTGTATTCGATGCACAGCTGCACCGGCTGCGCTTCTTTCTCATATTCTATTTCAAAAGAAAGCCCTATCTCCTCGCCTGCCAGTAAAGCTGCTTTGTCAGCGGATAGCGAAACGATTTGGCTGACCGGAAACGCCTTAAAATATACGGCCGTCGTTTGCGTCTCCTCAGCTATTTCGGCCGTGGTGCTGGCGCTTGTTTTTGCTTCTATCAAGAAGGTGTATCGCCCTTCCTCCGGCAACCTGATGGTTTCATTAAATCCACCATCATCGCCGCACGGCTGAAAATCCGTTGAATGATATGTCCACCACGCATCACCTTCTAGACGATACGCAATGCGATAGTCGGCATTCGGGGCTATCTGCCCGTGTTTTAGCACCTGGCCCGATATCACCACACCCTCATCGCCGAGTACTGATGATGGATAATCATTAAGTACAATGTTTTCCACCGGCTCGTCATCTTCCAAATAGATAACCGTATATCCTTTAGCTAAAAAATAGGTTTCTGCGTCAGCACCAAAGTAGATATTGACCATGAAGTCAGCCGCACCCAAAAAAGCATCCGCTTCAAAAGCCGTATCGGCCCCCACTACGGTCAATTCAGTCAGTCCAGTGCAATTTGCAAACGCTTCGCTCCCTACCTCCGTTACCCCGGCAGGCAAAAAAACACTCGTCAACGATCGGCAGTTTTCAAACGCTCCCTTCTGAATTTCAATCAATCCATCAGGCAGGTTCACCGAAACCATCGCTGTTTTGTTCATAAACGCATTTTCTCCGATGATTGTCACTTCTTCGGGAATCGTCACTTCGGTATCCAATCCAAAGTATCGTATAAGTGCCCCGTCATCAATCAAGAAAGGATTATCCGCATCGCCCACCAGTTCATAATCGATACCGTTACTAGCCGCATATTCAAATGCATCTGATTGATAGTAACACTGAATAATAATATCCTGACATGCGCCAAATACATCATCCCCAAAATATGCAACCGACGCCGGAACAAAAACGCTTATATCATTAAGCGCCCCATAGAATGCCTGATCGCCGATTGTCGTCAAGTCGTCAGGGAAACTCAGCAAAGTCAGTTTTGTGCTTTTAAACGCCTTCGCGCCAATGGTGGTCACCGTGTCTGGCAAGGAAACCTCAAAAAGAGACGTGCATCCCTCAAAAACGCTCGTCCCCACCGTGCGCAGACCCGTAGGCAATAGGACGCTTTCGAGCGCAACGCAGTTTTTAAGGGTTTTATTGCCTGTATCGGTTAAATTGGTCGGAAAAACAAAGTCCGTCAAATAAGAGCAATCCGCAAAAGCGGCATTGCCCAGCCACGCCACAGTGTCCGGCAACGTTACTTGTGTTAATCCGTCGCATCCGGAAAACGCATAATTGCCGATGCCAGCAAGCGCTCCGGTTTGCGGCAATGCGCTCAGCGCGGTACACCCTGCAAAAGCATAATCACTCAGCAATGTCACATTCGAGGGCAGTGTTACCTCTGTCAACGCATTGCACCCTTGAAATGCACCTTGTGGCACAATGGTATAAGAACCCGACAATGCAATATTGGTCAGATGACTACATCCCGAAAAAGCATATGCATCCAGTCGCTGTATGCCGGTTTGTGCTGTAACCGATATCAGGTTTTCACATCCAAAAAACGCATAGGGCTGAATACGGGAAAGCTGGGATGTTATGTTGAGGGTGGTGATGTCGGTGTTACCCGCAAAGGCATAAGCCCCTATCTCAGTCACGCTTTCGGGCAAGGTCACCTCGGTGTCGCTCCCCAAATAGCTAACCAGCAACGAGCCGTCCAAAATAAAGTCACCCGTCGCCTCATAATTAAACGTCTCTGTCCCTGCACCAATCAACTCGGCATATCCCCCAATAAAAGACGATTGCGGACAGTGGACGGTTAAATTGTCACAATAACGAAAGCACTCGGACCCAATTGCCCCCAAATGCTCATATGCAAAAACATCGACTAACCCAGTGCAATTATAAAAGCTCTGTGCACCCAAAGACGAAAGCCCTCTTGGAAATTGAGCGCTCTGCAAAGATGTACAGTTCTTAAATGCGGCATTCTGTATCTCAATCATCCCGACTGGGAAATTGATGGTCTGAAGTGATGTGCATCCTTGAAAAGCCGAAGTAGAAATATAGGTGAGTGTCTCGGGTAATTTGACTTCTGTTATGCTGGTATTTTGGTAGAAAGCTTTTTCTCCTATGGCCGTCACACCCTCGGGCACATTAACGACGCTTTCGGTGCCGTGATATGTAACAAGCGTTGTTCCCGCCATCTCAAATGTGTCTTGCGCAAATACTGGCTGTGCAAAAAGTAAAACAAAGAGGGTTACGCAAGCCCCCGCTAACAAGCGTATTTTCTTCATATCATTCCCTTTATAAAAATATAGATTTTGTTCCATTCTATCACAATAGTGATATTTTTTAAAAGCATCTGCTATGTTCTGTAAAAAAACTTATTCGTTTGTGAGCGAAGCCCTAACGCGTTGGCGTATATAAAAAAGAACCGTCTGGTGGATAATTACCCTCAAGCGGTTCTTTGTATCAATCTATAATATTCTTTTATCATGCACTGTCCCACGAAATATGAATCTTCATTAGGTTAAGGCATTAGTTGGCAATACTATAGCGGCCGATATGTCTTTCTGGATATGAATTTCCCTCTTCCTTTTTCCCCAACAAAATCATTATTCTCAACGATTTTTTCTCCGCGAGAGAAAACAGCTTCAATTTTTCCGAGCGTCTTGATGCCTTCAAAAGGTGTGTAATCACAATTTTCGTGCAGACTTTTCTGCGTAATTTTACCCTTTCCCTTTTCGTCCAAAACAATCAGGTCGGCGTCTGCTCCGACGGCAATATGCCCTTTTTTCGGATATAGCCCAAACAGTTTGGCTGGGTTTTCGGCACAAGTCCTAATCACCGTATCAAACGAAATTTTGCCTTCTAAGGCTTGACTAATCAAAAGAGGATATCTTGTCTCCACGCCAGGCATGCCGTTGGGGCACTTGGTAAAATCGTCTTTGCCCATCTGCTTGTCCTGCGCATAATTAAACGGACAGTGGTCGGTACCCAAAGTATTGATCTCGCCCAGTATCAACGCCTGCATCAAAAGCTTTTGGTTCTCTTTGGCGCGAAGCGGGGGAGACAGGATATATTTTAGCCCGTCTGGCTTTTTATATAACGCATCATCCAAAAACAGATACTGCGGACAACTTTCCACAAAAAAGTTTTGGTAGCCTCTTCGCCGAAAAAAG
>JBFLKV010000269.1:0-5411 GCA_040883365.1 Eubacteriales bacterium | reverse complement strand
GGATAGGTGATCGAAAGACGACATCCACGATGACCCATCATTGGGTTAAACTCTTTCAAATCGTCAATGATATATTTCAGTTCAGATTCTTTAAGTCCCATCTGTTTTGCCAACGCCTTGATATCGTTTTCATCATGTGGCAAGAATTCATGCAGTGGTGGGTCAAGGAAACGAATGGTAACAGGGTTCTCACCCATCACGCTATAAATGCCCTTAAAGTCATCTTTTTGCATAGGCAATAGTTTTAAGAGTGCGCGTCTTCTCTGTTCCTCAGTTTTAGAAACAATCATTTCGCGCATCGCAGGAATACGATCTTCATCGAAGAACATATGCTCGGTACGGCAAAGTCCAATACCTTCGGCACCGAAGTCCAATGCATTTTGTGCATCCTTAGGTGTGTCAGCATTAGTACGCACTTTCATGGTACGGTGTTCATCGGCCCATTCCATAATTTTAGCAAAATCGCCGGACAGTTTGGCTTCAACGGTCTTGATTGCCTGTCCATAGACATTACCAGAGGTTCCGTTAATGGAAACAAAGTCGCCTTCATGATACACATGTCCTTTTGAATCAGTCATGGTTTTGCTTTTTGAGATAATCATCAAATCGCCACAACCCGAAACACAACAAGTGCCCATGCCTCTAGCCACAACGGCTGCGTGGCTGGTCATGCCGCCTTTTTGTGTCAAAATACCTTTTGCGGCATACATACCTTCGATATCTTCGGGAGAAGTTTCATAGCGCGCAAGAATAACATCTTCTCCACGTTTTTTCGCTTCCACCGCATCATCTGCCGTAAAATATAGTTGTCCGCTGGCCGCACCCGGTGATGCTGGCAACCCCCGAGTAATCGGAGTGGCTGCTTTTAATGCTTTCTTATCAAATGTTGGGTGAAGTAGTGCATCCAACTGTTTGGGTTCGATTTTAAGCAACGCTTCTTCCGGCGTAATCATTTTTTCATTGACCAATTCAATGGCGATACGAATCGCAGCTGCCGCTGTACGTTTACCGTTTCTGGTCTGCAGCATAAAGAGTTTACCTTTTTCAATCGTAAACTCCATGTCCTGCATGTCGCGATAATGATCTTCAAGCTTGGTTGCGATTTCAACAAACTGCTTATATACCCTGGGCATTTCTTTCTTTAGTTGGTCAATCTCTTTTGGTGTACGGATACCGGCCACCACGTCTTCGCCCTGTGCGTTCATCAAGAACTCACCATAAAGCTTCTTTTCGCCAGTGCTCGGGTTACGTGTAAACGCAACGCCTGTACCGCTGTCATCCCCCATGTTTCCAAAAACCATGGCCTGAACATTAACCGCCGTGCCCCAGTCCGAATCAATACCATTCATTCTTCTAAAGTAAATAGCACGTGGGTTATCCCAGCTTCTGAATACCGCTTTAACCGCTTCAATCAACTGTACTTTAGGATCCTGTGGGAAGTCTTCACCCTTTTCAGCCAAATACAGCGCCTTATAACGATAAACCACTTCTTTTAAATCATCAGCAGTCAGGTCGGTATCATTTTCTACGCCCTTATCTTCTTTAATATCATCAAGGATTTCTTCAAACTTCGCTTTTTCGATTTCCATAACGACATCAGAGAACATCTGAATAAACCGGCGATAGCTATCCAAAGCAAATCTTTTGTTCTCTGTCAGTTTGGCCAGTCCTTCAACAGACTGATCATTAAGTCCGAGGTTTAAGATGGTATCCATCATACCCGGCATACTCACTCTGGCACCAGAACGAACGGAAACTAAAAAAGGATTATTTACATCCCCAAATTTCTTACCGTTTATTTCTTCGGCCTTAGCAAGCGCCGCATAGATTTCATTCTCAATATCAGCGTTTATCTTCTCGCCATCTTTGTAGTACTGTGTGCAAGCCTCCGTTGAAATGGTGAAACCTTGTGGTACGGGCATTCCGAGCCCTGTCATCTCTGCCAAATTTGCACCTTTTCCGCCAAGCAGGTCTCTCATACCTGCATCTCCTTCGCTAAAAAGGTATACGTACTTCTTAGACATCCTTTATACACTCCTTTTCTTAAATCTGCACCATTGCAGAATTATTCATAATTTTCATGTTTACCAAGCTGAATTATAACTTAATTGGTTTCACATTACAACTTATGTTAAAAAAAACACAAAGTTTTTTAGCTTTTTATAATCTCAAGCCAAGTGCGGTAGGACTTAAACCGATTATCCGTCTTGTTCTCGAGATACTCATTCATCAATTGTATAAGCTGCTTGGATGCTGAAAACTCGCGTTTTTCTCGTACGGCCTTTGTTGGCGAGGATAATATATATATCATTTCCTCTAGTTCTTGCGTTTGGATGCGTTTAATTCGCCCTAAAGTACCCGGACGGCATTGGTCACAGATTAATCCTCCGCTTTCGACGCTGAAAACCATCGTTCCCTTTGCACCACAAATGGGGCACTCTGAAAAATTCGGGGCAAAACCCGCGGCTTGTGCGCTTTTTAGCAAAAAGAAAAGCATGATGTATTCCGGCGTGTTCTGCGCATTTTCTAAAGCAAACAATGCATTGATTAAAAGAAAATATAGGGGTTGATCGGATTGTTCGTGTAAAACAAACGCACTGGTGATTTCTAAAAAGACCTGTGCCGTAAAGAGTTTCTTATAATCGTTTCGTAAGTCAAAAAAGCTGTGCGCAATCTCACAGCCCGCTAAGTAGTACTTATCTTTTGATATGTTAATCTGAAAATCCCCGCAAATAAAAGACTGGCTGGCGGCCAAAAGCTTGGCTGTCGATTTCCTGCACCCTCGGGAAAGCACATCGATCCGACCATGCTCGGGAGAAAAAAGCGTGAGCATCTTGTCGTTGTCTCGATAATTGACTTCTTTTATTACAATGGCCTGCGTTTTAAGCAAAGCAACTCCTATTCAAAAAAACCTAAATCGGTTAAATCTCGTCGGCTGTCCCGCCAGTTTTCTTTGACTTTGACAAAGAGGCTTAAAAAAACCTGTTTACCAAACAGCATCTGAATGTCTCGTCTGGCATCCATCCCAATTTTCTTCAGCATACTACCACCTTTGCCGATAATAATGCCCTTGTGGCTATCCCGTTCACAATAGATATTCGCTTCAATATCAATCAATGGCTTATCTTCACGTTCGGAAATGCTGATGACCTCCACCCCAACGCCGTGTGGTACTTCATCGCTTAAAAGAATCAATGTCTTTTCACGAATGATTTCAGCAACAATCTGCTTTTCCGGCTGGTCTGATGTCATGGATTTTGGATAATACATGGGTCCCGGTACCAAAAACCGTTTCAAGGTCACCATCAATTCGTCCATCCCCTCCCCCGTAATGGCGGAAATGGTATGGATGTCGTTTTCTATGCCAATTGAATTTAATACTTCAATCGATTTGGTAATCGCATGTTTATCCACCGCATCGGCTTTGTTCAGTGCCACGATGAGCGGTACGTTGCTGCGTATGAGTCTTTGTAATATTTCCTCATCTCTTTTTCCAATACCATGCTTAAGGTCAGCAACAAACAACGCCGCATCGACATCACGTGCCGAATCATAGGCGGTTTTCACCATCACTTCGCCCAGCATGTTTTTGGGATCTGCAATGCCCGGTGTATCCAGAAAAATCATCTGAGAATCACCTTTGGTCAAAATGCCGGTGATTCTCGACCGGGTGGTCTGTGCTTTGTTGGATACGATGGCCACCTTGCGTCCAATAAAAAAATTGAGCATGGTGGATTTGCCAACATTCGGACTGCCGACGATACCGATAAATGCGCTCTTAAAATTCTCTTCCAATACTTAACCTTTCAAAAGCGAGTCTTTATTGAACCCTTCGGGCAAAAGCTCGCTGATTTTATATGTTTTATATTCACCATCTCTATTGGCCATGATGACCTCGATATCACTGCCAAATTCAAAAATGCGTTGACGGCACACACCGCAAGGCGACGTATAATCCTCGGAGTCGGATATCACTGCAATGGCGACATACTCCTGTTCCCCTTCGGAAACCGCTTGGACAATCGCCGAAGATTCGGCACAAATCGTGGGTGTGTAAGATGCGTTTTCTACATTGCATCCGGTGTATATTTTACCCGACTTCGTCAATAACGCTGCGCCAACTCTAAAATGCGAGTATGGTGCATATGCATTTTGTTTCACTTCATCTGCTTTTTTAATTAATTGCTGATAATCCATATCATCACTTCCTATTTTATCTTAAAATGTGAGTACTCTTGCTAAGATAAACATCGCATAAGTCACCGCAATACCAATAAACGCACCCAACAATACTTCCCAAAAGCTATGTACTTTGGTCTCCAACCGGCTTTCTGCCACTATCAACGCCAGAATCAGCGTGACCATCGAAACGATAATTTGGTTGGAAATCAGCGTCACCGCCATGAACAGAGCAAAGGCAATGGCTGTGTGCCCACTGGGTAAACCACCCTGCAGATAATTGACATTTTTGCCTGCTTGACGCGATTTTAACGCGATCACTACCACCACCACCACTGCCAACGCAGCAAATGTGATGTGAGCTGATAAATCTGAGAAAAAGGCCAATGAGGTTAATCGGAACGAACTGATTTTCCGGAAGAAAACCAAATAACCAACCACCAGTGCGTTGACCGCCGTCAGCACCACGGCCCCGGCCGCTACATTTTTCGCAATGCGCGCCAACTCATGATATTCATCCGTGATTAAATCGACAATGGCTTCTACGGCCGTGTTGATAAGCTCGGCCAGCATGACCAACGTGATGGAAATAACGATAGCAATCAGCTCAAATCGCGTGACATGCAAAAGTATACTGCCGATAATAACCAGCAATGCCACAACAAAATGAATCTTCATGTTCTTTTCGGTTTTAAATGCGTGAATAATGCCGCTCAAAGCATGGTTCATGCTGTCTATCATTCGTTTCAATCCAGTTTCTCCTTCAACATTTCCAAAATTTCTCGTTGTGCGCTTCTCATTTTCATTTCATCCGCTTTTGTTTCATGGTCATAACCCAAAAGATGCAAACAACCGTGAATCACCAAAAAAGCAATCTCGCGAGATAAGCTTTGATCATACCGTTTCGCTTGCTTTCTTGCCACTGCCAAAGATAGGGCTAAATCACCAAAAAAACCTTCATCCCCCGTAAAATCATCGGTGGATGGAAACGAAAGCACATCGGTGACTTTTTTAAGATTGCGATATTCACTGTTCAGTCGCTTTATTCCGCTTCGGCTGGTGAAGAGTACAGCAATATCAAAGTCTTCATAACCCCCAAAAGAAAAAGTGGCGCTTGCCGCAATTTCTGCTGTTTTCTCTATTTTGGGACGATTGTGCAAAATCCCCTGATATACGAATTCTACCATAGTTTTCTACTTTTGTACCTGTCCGCTTAAGTTATACTTATACTT
>JBFLKV010000268.1:0-6531 GCA_040883365.1 Eubacteriales bacterium | reverse complement strand
GTGCATCATATGCCGGTGCGCGTGCGATGACAGGGACATCAGGCGGTGGTTTTTCGCTGATGGTTGAGGCGTTTGGCTTGGCAGGGATTGCAGAAATTCCGCTGGTTGTTGTGAATGTGCAAAGACCGGGGCCTGCCACGGGTTTGCCTACGAGAACCGAACAAGGGGACTTAAAATTTATGATTTCGGCCTCTCAGGGTGAGTTCCCGCGTATGATTTTATCACCAAGAACGCACAAAGACGCGTTTTATCAAACGATACGCGCGTTTGATATTGCTGAAAAATATCAGATGCCGGTGGTCATTCTAAACGATCAGTTCTTGGGCGATGCATCGGGTTCAGTTGCACCGTTTGATATTAGTGATATCGAAGTGGCCGAACCGCTGAAAGATTATGAGGGCGAGTATTTAAGATATCGATATACAGAAAGCGGGATATCTCCGCGTTTGATTCCCGGGAAAACAAAACATCTCGTCTCTGTGGATAGTGACGAACACGACGAAGCGGGAAAAATCACAGAATCTGCAACGGTCAGGATCAAGATGGCTGATAAGCGGATGAGAAAGCTGGAAATGCTCGAAAAAGAATTGCTGGAGCCGGAGCTGATTGGCGCGGAAACGTTTGACACATTGCTGATTGGGTGGGGCTCAACATATGGGTCGATATCCGAAGCGGTTGGGTTGCTGAACGAAAAGGGCAACGAGAAATTTTCCGCATTGGTATTTGGGGATGTCTTCCCACTTCCAAAAAAGAAGCTGAGTGAATTTACGCCAAAAGCGAAGCGCATAATCAATATTGAAATGAACGCGACAGGTCAATTTGCCGGCTTGATTCGTGAGCAAACGGGAATCATATGCGGTGAAAGCGTGCTTAAATATGATGGGCGACAGATAACCGCCGACGAGATTGTACAGAGAATATTGGGAGGTGCGTAAGATGGCTGAGTTTTGCACATATGAGACAGCTTGGTGCCCGGGTTGCGGTAACTTTGTGATTCTTGAGTGCTTAAAAAAGGCGCTGGAAGAACTGGGCTTAGAGAATAAAGATGTGTTGTTAGCGGCAGGGATTGGGCAAGCGGCAAAAATACCGCAGTATATCGAAGCCAATCAGTTTTGCGGTCTGCATGGGAGAGCCCTGCCAGCGGCCGCTGCAGCAAAGATGGCAAATGATCGACTGACAGTGGTGGTCAGCACAGGTGACGGCGATTCATACGGCGAAGGGGGCAACCACTTTATCCATAACATTCGACGTAACGTTAATATTGCGCATTTTGTGCATGATAATCAAATATATGGATTGACCAAAGGACAGGCGTCCCCCACATCTGGTTTGGGGATGCATACTGGAGTTCAACCGGATGGCAACATCAATCAGCCGTTTAATCCGATTTTGATGGCACTGGCGGCAGGCGCAGGTTTTGTTGCGCGTGGGTTCACCGGAAAAAAAGATCATCTGGTGGGGTTGATGAAACAGGCGATTGCGTATGACGGCTATGCGCTGATTGATATCCTGCAACCTTGCGTCAGCTTTAACAAGACCAATACCTTTGCATGGTATAATCAGCGGGTTTATGCGCTGGAAGGTGACTATGATGCAAAGGATAAAATCGGAGCGATGGTCAAAGCGATGGAATTCGGAGAGAAAATTCCAATTGGCGTAATCTATAATCAGCAAATGCCATCGTTTAACGAGAAGAATGAAGTTTTGAAACAAGTCGGTGTTTTAGCGGACCATAAAACGGATGCTGCGGTTGTGGAAAAACTGATTGAAGCGTTTATCTAAAAGGGGCTAACGGAAGCGCTTTAAAACTTCGGACAGTTTTATAACAGAGTAATATTGGTTAAAGAAAACGTCTCACAACGATGAGGCGTTTTTTGTTATCTTTACGCTAATAGCCTGTAAGTTTGAAGGAGAAAATGCACACTTAAGTACTGGTGTGTGATGATGATTCTATATACCTTGAAGTGGTTTATCTCAAAATAGCGCAGAATGTAGAAGCTAGTACTTTATTAGCTTTTTCGAGCAAAGCACTATTTTAGTGGCTGATAAAACAAACCGTGCTGGGTGCAGTACCAAAACAATGACCCGTGCAGTTCTCGGGGAAAGCGAAGATCCAGCGCCCACTCAGGGTATTGCTTGAATACTGCAAGGCTGCCCGAATTGACGCAGGCCACAAAGGATATGAAATGATCCTTGGTCATGGGATGTTCGCTGGTGATGTACCAATCTTTGGTTTCGGGGATGATGTTAAGCTTTTCTGCTTCTGCTACAGGCTTTGGTTTAAGCGGCGCGAGTGTTTTGCCACAACAGACCACTTGGGATTCCCCCAAACTTAAGCTGAGGCTATGACAATTGGGGCATACAAAATATGAGGTTTGTTTCATATTGCCGCCCACCATTCGGTTGGGGGTGATGTCGCCTGTCAGCATGGCTTTGATATCCACGTTAAACAGGCTGGATAGCGCCGGAATCATTGATATGTCCGGCAAGCCCATATTCCGCTCCCATTTGGATACGGTTTTGTCACTGATGCAAAGTGCATCGGCTAATTGTTTTTGCGTCAAGTGCTTTTCCTGACGCAGTGTTTTAATCACGTTGCCTATTGGCTGATTCATGGGTTATTTCACTCACTTAAGACTAATTAATTAGCTGTTTTTCTCCAATATCTCGACCCGTCTCTTTCTCGGCAAAGTAATCCGGCGTCCACCATCTCTCGTCGCAAGAGAAAAAAATCGCTAAAGGTGTGCCACTTATCGCATATGGCGTTCACTTCTTTTTCGGTATAATCTTTGTCTGGGACAAACTTCTCCGCGAGATGGCTTAATAAAACATGACGAACCACACGCTTCCTTGGTAGCTGCGTTATGCGCCCTTGATCATCTAAAAACCGATTGATATTGATATCTGTACTCATTTTGTTTTACTCTCCTGTGCCATGGCCTAACTTTTCCTCCCAAAACTCCAGCAAAACCCCCACATCTTCGCTAAAGGATTCAAAACTCTGCGCTTCTTTTTTTGTCAAGAGCTCCATCTCTTCAAAAACCAAGTTTTTGGCACCGTACTGTTTCCAGCAGGCCTGCATACTGGGTTCGGGGCAATGGTTGGTGATGATAGAAAAATCATGGCGGTTTTTAGAACCTTGCATATCGGTGGTTTTTTTAAGCCAAAATTGACCGGTTGGGCGACACACCACACGGTACACCCCACCAATCACTTCGCGATCTTTATATTGCTTTGATAAGCTTTTTCTTGATTGTTTATCCATATGTAAACCTTAAATTCTCTGTTTATTTATCACGCGCACACTTAGCCAAGCTGCAAATAAGCAACCGACAGTCATGAGCGTATATCTTTTTTTTATTGTATTACACTTTTGGCGTTTCAGCAATCGACGTATCGTAGATATAATCGCTTGGATTCTGTCTTGATGATCTTCCCCCCCAAACGTCTCTTTGCGTGTTTTGCTTTCTGCTCACAAGATCAATCACTGGCATAGTAAAAAAATCAAAAGCAGCCGAAAAAGCATCTTTGAAAGTTAACCGTTGGTTATTAAAAAATCCTAATAGTTAATTGATATTCAATTGTGGATAGTGTTTTTGTATGCTAAGCTTGGGTTAAATAAGAAAAGCGAGCGGGAGGAATGCCGATATGAAAATGGGTGATGTTATTAGAAAACATCGTAAAAATAAGAATATGACGCAGGAAACGATGGCGGCGCGTTTGGGGGTGACGGCCCCTGCCGTGAATAAATGGGAAAAAGGCAAATCACTGCCGGATATTGCGCTGATTTCACCGATTGCCCGATTATTAAACATCTCAACTGATGAGCTCTTGAACCATCAGCAGGCGTTGTCCGCAAAGGAAGTGGATCGTCTTTTGGTGGCAGCGGATAAGAAGCTGAAAACAGAAGGGATTGAAGATGGGTATGAGTGGATGAAGCAATGCCTATTTGAGCACCCCAGCAACCACTATCTTGCGCTGAATATGACGAGCTTGTTGGATAGTCAATTGCAGATGATGGCGGCTGCGAGAGACGCGCGGTATGATGATTTTATTCTAGCGGGTTATTTACGCGCGTTAGAAAGCGATGATGAAAACCTGAAATCTTCTGCGGCCGAAGCACTATACTACCGCCATATAAGAAACGAGGAGTACGAAAAAGCGGAGGCTTATTTGGACTATTTCTCTCAAAATAGTGAGCGCAAACAAAAGCAGGCGTTGATTTATCAGAAAACAGATCGCCAGCAGGAGGCCTATCCACTATACGAGGAGATTATCTATGCCGGATATCAGCGTTTATCGGCCGCACTTGGTGGGCTATACAGTTTGGCGCGCCAAGAAGAGGATAAGAGTAAGGCCCATTGGGTGGTTGAAAAGATGCAAGGGCTGGCCAAACTCTTGGAATTTGGCGAGTACCATGAAGTTTCGGTGGCGCTGGAATTGGCACAAAGCGAGAAAAACGTGGAGGAAACGCTGGATATCATGTCACGGATGCTGAATAATCTGGAAAGCATTTCTGGGTTTACCCAGTCTCGCTTGTACGCGCATATGACGTTTAAGGACATTAGCGAGGATTATATTGCCGACATTCGGGAAGGTTTGCTGGAATCGTTTAGGGATGAGCAAAGCTTTGGATACTTAAAAGAAGACGTGCGCTGGCAAGCAATGGTGGGAGAAAACTAAAAGATGAGGGGCTTGAGATAAGTCATATAAACACAAGAAAAACGCCTCACAACGGTAAGACGTTTTTGATAAATCAATATTTCGAATGTTGAAGATAGGTATAATTAAATAACTGAAATAGTATTTTTAATTATTCTTCTTCAAACTTCTCTTCGAGCTTCTTGTTGCGTTTTCTGCTCGCTTTATCAATGACTAGCATAATCAAAAAGGTGATAGTCAATGATGATAGAAAAGTGATAACAAGGGCCGATGCGGAAACCCAAAATTCTTGTATGCGTTGATGATGCTCAAGGTTGCCAAGAAAACTGAGTACTGTAATCACTGTTGCAGTAATGATAGGGGTGAGTATCAAGGCCAATCTTTTTTTACCGCTGTAAATCCTATGCCCTAAAAAACAGCTTTTGATCAGGATATAAAATGATGCTACAAAAAACGCAATGAATTCAGTCATATATGCAGAAAAATGCAGGTTATATACAAATTGTTTGATGAGTATCGAGACCATAAGAATCAGCATAACAATAGCATATGCTTGATTGATCATCGTTAACCTTTGCATTTTTATTCTTTCATCCGCGTAATCGCTGTTTTTGCTGTCTTCAAAAAGTTTCATCTAATCTTCCTCCCAAAATAAATCATTAAGTGTTTTGTTGAGTGCCTTGCAAATGGCTAAGCACAATTTTAACGATGGGTTATAATTTCCGCTTTCAATCATTCCGATTGTTTGACGTGTAATGCCAACGATATCTGCTAAATCTTGCTGACTCATATCGTACTCGACACGTGCTATTTTCATTCTTATATTTTTCAAAATCAAACCTCCTGTCAAAAATATTGTAATATATAAAGTTCTATATGTCAATTATATATTGCATTATAAAAATTATATTATGCTTTTTAAGCAAAAATAATTACGCATCCAAAATGATTCGACTGCGAGAATAGCTAAATGATGATAAAAAAAGGTAACCAAAACTGACGACCCAAACAAAGTGTTCATATCGAAGAACCCTAACCATTTAGATTTAGATTTTGGATTAATATATATCAAATGTATGTTATTATATAATACGAAATGGGTGAACAAAAATCGTACAGAATCGTTTATCTAAATATTAATCAATGCCATAGAGGGGAACAATCATGAAAAAAACCATAGCTATTATTCTCATCGCCTTATTCTTAAGCGCGTGTGTCGCACCAGACGCAAAAACATCTGCGCCCAGTTCGACTGACAACGGGCAAGTGCAACTGGAGATGCCCGACCCGACAGCGACGCCGGTACCCACACCAGTGCTTTTGGAGAAGCGTGTGGCATTACCTGTGGTTGTATCGCATAACGCGCAGTTCCTCAAAGAGTTAGATGTGGAAGCAGATGCTGATTTTCAAACTGAGATGGAAACGCCGATAGCAGAACTGGTTTCCCCCGAAGATGATGCCTATTATGTTGAGTTTAATCAAGACAGGATGAACGGCTTACAGTTGGACCGCCCTGATATGCCGACGTATATGTGGTATATCAATGGCAGCCATGCCTTAAAGATTGCAAGTGTGGTGGTTGAGTTTGACCTGCTGGAAACCATACATCCGCTACACCCCGGATTTTTTGACTATGACAAGGGCTACTATATTACGCTGCAATACGCCCAAGCCATCAGGCGTGCGCCGAAAGGTGGGGAAAGTCAATTAACTGGCGATATTTTACCGGTTGAGATACCCGAACTGGGCGAAGATATGCGTCAATACGTTAATCAAGAGGGTGTACATGTGACGATCACGATTCCTTATTCCGAGTTCCAAGGCGCGGCAAAGGATTTAACGTTGCAGTTCATGCCGGGAACGACTTTT
>JBFLKV010000267.1:0-2829 GCA_040883365.1 Eubacteriales bacterium | reverse complement strand
TCTACGTCAAAGCATTCCCTTATGCCAGCGGCTATAATCAAACGATTGGGAAGCATGAGAAGACGGTCAGCGTGGGTTCTTTGGTGGCGGAATGGACGGTCGACAGCGATGTTCCTAACGATGATACGGCGGGAGAACGTAATTTATCGACAACCGGTATCGGGACAGAGCCTGGGAAAGTCGGTAACGCACTGGTGGGATCGAATGGTTATGCGATGATGGCCAATGAAATCGATATGGGCGGTAACACACTGACCTTCTGGTTGTGGCCGACAGGAACCGATACAGGACTATTTGGAGATACGACTGCTGTACATGTCTACGCCTTGATTGAGAGCAACGCGCTTACATTTGGGGCATATAACCATTTGGAAACTTATGGGATCAATTCGGGAGAGTACTACTTTGTAGCATTTACATTCAGCGGAGATTCCGTCAATCTTTTCGTTAACGGTGAATTCATTAAGTCAGTCATCGCCAGCAGTTCAACATATTCGCGGATTATTGATACGATTGGAAGAGCAAGTGTAGGGGGTACTGGAACGACAAACTACAGAAAGATGAATTGCCATATGGACCAGATCAGGATCTTCCAAGGCTTGCTGACCACGGATGATCTTGAGAATTTGTATAACGACGGCGCGGGATGCTAACCAGAAGAAAGGAAAAAAATAAATGAACACAATATTGATTGATATGAAATACTGGTCGAATGTCTCCGGACAGCTGATTGGGCAAAAAGGCTCAACGATGGTGATGGAGGTAGAAACTTTACCAAACTGTGTGTACCAAATCGCAGAGAATTTAAACAAAAAAGTACAGCAGCGCTGTTTACCCGGCACATTCAAAGGGTGTTATTCTATTGCCGAGATTTTGGAAGCCAGAGCATTGCTTGAGGAAATGGGCGATTATGCCAAGAAGGCCACAAGCCTTAATGAACTAAAGCTGATGAAACAGGCGACCGATGCGGAATTGGCGCTGGTCGCTTTGTATGAGGAGGTAACCAATGGCTAAAATTTATGCAAACTTGATTAAAAAGGGACTGAAAACCATCGAGGATGTGCCCGCGGCCTTGCAGGCTGAGGTTGAGGCACTGTTGGCAGAGTAGTTATGCTTAAAATGCGAGACAGAGGCGTTAAAGTATCAGCGCTTCAGCAAAATCTCGCCTCGCTGGGATATCCCTTAGCCGACGACGGGGTGTTTGGCCTTGCCACGCTCCGGGCGGTGCGGGAGTTCCAGGCAGACCACGGCTTGGCCGTGGACGGCATCGTGGGTCATTTCACTGAAATGGCCCTTTTTGATGCCTTAAATGAGGTCGAGATTGTTAAGCCTGCGAGCGAACACTTTGCGTACGAGGATTTTATCAGTGAGAGTGACTTGGACGCGGTGTCCAATGGGATTCCATATGCTTATTGGGAGAATATCCAAACGGTGATGGACAGGTTGGAAGTCGTTCGAAAGTCAATCGGAGATAAACATATTATTATCCGATCGGGATACCGATCGAAAAAATACAACCGCCGGGTAGGCGGTGCTAAAAACAGCCAGCACCTTTATGGTAAGGCGGTGGATATCTATGTTAAAGACAGAGTGATTTCCTGCTCAGACCTAGCTAATATCATTTACTTTGATGATGCATTAAAACCGCTGTTTGGCGGGTATGGCTTGGGTTCGGACACCAATGTTCATCTGGATATTCGGGAGAGAAAAAACCCGATGAAGCCGACGCTGTGGTGGTATGGCAAGAAAAGCTGGAAGGAGTGGCGATGACAACAGAATTTTGGATACAGATGCTCGTTTATGCCGTTTCTATCGGCTCGTTTGCTGGAGTGATATTGACCAAGATCAGCTATCTGGAAAAAAAGATGGATAGACACAATGGCTTGATTGAACGCATGGTGGTGGTGGAACAGTCGTGCAAATCGGCGCATCATCGTTTGGACGGGATCAAGGAGGATTAGTCGATGACGGCAGCAGAATGGGTAAAGATGTTTGAGACCCAAGGGCAAGCCAAGGCGTTTGATACGCTGGCCGACATGGCGAGACCGTATGAGCGTTTGGGTGTTCGCATCAGCCTTTTGATTGCGCAAGGCCTGCAGGAAAGCTTTAAAGGTAGCGGCGGGTGGTCAAAGCTTTTTCTAAACCAGAACAATATGCACGGTATTAAGAGCAAAAAAGGTGCGCGGCTGGCGACAAAAGAGGAGATCGAGGGAGAGCTTATCCCGATGAATAGCACCTTTGCGGTTTACTCCAGTTTGGAGCAAGGCATTCTGGCCTACATCAAGCTGATGTGTGGTTCGCGGTACTTTGACGTACGAGCGGCCAAGACATGGCAACGTGCAGTCAAACAGCTGGGTTTTTCGCCGTATGCGACCGATTCCTACTATGATCAAGCGGTTTTGTACTGGATGGAGAAGTACGAGTTGTACCGATATGATATCCATGACTTTGAGGACCGAGCAGCGCAGGTTTTTAATACGACGCGCTTTCAAGACAAGGGCAACAGGGTGGCGGATATACAAAAAAGGCTCATTGAGCTGGGATATAAAATTAAACAGGATGGCAAATACGGCAAAAACACTTTTGCGGCCGTCACCGCTTTTCAAAAAGCGAACGCGCTTGATACGGACGGCATTTGCGGCATCAATACATTTTTGATGCTGGAGCAAAAGAAAAAAGAAAGCGAGGAAGCAAAATGACACAGGAAAAATGGAAGAGCCCGGTGGTATGGCTGACCTTGGCCACTGCCGTGGTTGGGTTTTTAGTCAACACATTGGAGCTAAGCTTCAATTCTGAGATGGTGCTTGCGATGGTAAACGCGGTTGTGAC
>JBFLKV010000045.1:0-3834 GCA_040883365.1 Eubacteriales bacterium | reverse complement strand
TTAAACAGCCGCTTTGCTTCAGCACTTTGTCCACCAAAGGCATCAAGTTGATCGAATGGGTATTTTTATCATCCACAAAAGCTTCGGCGATGATTTTTCCGTCTTCCATCATGGCCACAGAGCAAGGTCCACCGCTGGTATCCAATCCTAAAATTCGCATACTTATATTCCTTCTATCGTTATCTTGCGCTCGTCATCCGCATTGCCCCGCTGGATGTGCACATTAATCACATCATCGGGCAAAAGCTCCTCAATCAGCTTAGCCCACTCAATCACCGTAATCTCCTCACCATTCAAAAACTCATCAAATCCGATTTCATTCAGTTCCTGTGGGTCATCGATACGGTAAACATCAAAATGCTTGAGCCCGTTATATTGTCGGAGCAAGGTAAAAGTAGGGCTTAAAATCGGCTCGGTAATGCCAAGCCCTTCAGCCATGCCTTTGACAAACACGGTTTTGCCTGCCCCTAGATCACCCGAAAGCGCCAGTACCGCGCCTTTTTTCAGTTGCCCAACCAGTGACCTGCCTTGTGCCATTGTTTCTTTTTCTGAGTGTGTTATATATTCTTTCATATTCCTCGCATTAAAAAAAGATAGTACCGTATTATACCACGGTACTATCTTTTAAATAAACCCGTTTCTGCGATTTATGCCTTATGCAAAAGCTTGGTCAAATAAGGATAAACCATAAAGACAACGATGCCGTTCAGCGCATACTTAATCGCGGTCACCGGAACAGACCCGCCGATAATATATCCCCAAACGTTTTCAAGCGCCGGATAGTAAAGCGGAATGAAAACATATAAGTTGAGTGCCGCCGACATCACACAAGCAAAAACAAGCCCAATAGCCATGCCGATAATCACCCGCACACGGTTTTTACGCTGGCGATACATCAAAAACGCCGGAAGCGTAAATGAAACACCCAGCAAAAAGTTGGCCATTTCGCCCACCCCGCCGGTTGCGCCTTTAAACATAAAGTGCAAAATATTTTTGATCAGTTCAATGATAATCCCTGCCACCGGCCCCAGCGCAAAGCCGCCCAGCAACACAGGCACTTCACTAAAGTCCACCATCAGCCATGGAAACGCTGGCAGAATAGGGAACTCCACAAAGTAGATGATCAGTGCCAGCGCCGAGAGCACCCCGACCTTGACGATATAGGCTACAGAATTTCTTTTCATACGCGTTTGTCCTAAAAGTTCTTAGGACCCCTCCTTCTTTTCAATAAGATTTAAACCCAATATCTTTTAGAAGAAAAACAAAACCCCGAGAATACTCCCGGGGTCATTATCGAAAAATCGTAAATCACGTTCTTCTCTCATCCAGACTTTACTGTCGGCTATGGAGTTTCACCATATCAGCGAAAATTTCGCTCGCGGGCTATCACCGCCGGTCCGAGAATTTCACTCGACCCCGAAGATATTGACTTTTTATACGCTCATTATGACACAATCACTGCCTTTATGCAAGTTTCTTAAATGCTTCTGCGGTGAATAATCAGCTTTTCAATTTCACTGGCCACCAGCATCAACATAGACAGTCCGACCACCATGATCCAGTGTGTTGGAGAAAGAATTTCCAGCGAGAAAACGCCGCGCAGCCAAGGTATCAACACCACACCGACCTGCAATGCCGCCGAAAGCGTCAATGCCCAAATCATCGTCTTGTTCTTAAAAAGTCCCAGCTTGAAGACCGATGTTCGCTCGCTTCTCACGCCAAATGCCGCAAACAGCTGGGAAAGCCCAAGCGTAACAAACGCGCAGGTCATGGCGTAGTTCTGTCCGCCCGCTTTCATGCCAATGCCAAACGCCAGAAGAGTCAATGCCGCTTCAATCGCTCCTGTGATACCAATCGACGTCCACATGCGCTTATTGAGTAGCGGCACATTTGGATCCCTCGGTGGGGTTTTCATCACATCCCCTTCGGTCGGTTCCAGCCCCAGCGCCAGCGCAGGGAACGTATCGGTCACCAAATTCACCCAAAGGATATGGATGGGTCCCAAGAGCTTGGACGAACCAAACAGCCATCCGCCCAGCATAGTGGCGAAAAACAGGGCTAGCACTTCGCCCATGTTGGACGAAAGCAAGAATCGAACAGCCTTTTTGATGTTCTGATAAACCTTTCGGCCTTCCTTCACCGCCTTGACGATGGTGGCAAAATTATCGTCAGTCAACACCATATCCGCCGCGGCCTTGGAAACGTCGGTTCCGGTGATGCCCATACCCACGCCAATATCGGCGGTTTTTAAAGCAGGCGCATCGTTAACCCCGTCTCCGGTCATGGCCACAATATGCCCACGATTTTGCAGTGCGTTCACGATACGCACTTTATGTTCGGGGGCGACCCGCGCATATACGGCGGTGTCTTCAACCATCGCCTCCAATTGTTCATCACTCAGTTTGTTCAGCATTTCGCCAGTGATGGCCTTTTCATCTTCGGCCAAAATACCCAGTTTTCTTGCGATCGCTCGCGCCGTTGCGCCATGGTCACCAGTAATCATCACCGCATGGATGCCAGCGGTTTTGCAATCGGCCACCGCCCGTTTGGCTTCTTCTCTCGGTGGGTCAATCATGCCGCAAAGCCCAATCAGCGTCAGATTGCTTTCGACCTCCTTCGGGTTTGAAACATCGTTTGTGCTCACTTGCTTTTCAGCAAAAGCCAGTACACGCATCGCATTGTCCGCCATCGTGTCGTTGGCTTTCTCTATTTTTTTAAGCAGAGCGTCGTCCAGCGCTTCTTCGCCCTTTTCGGTTTTTATTTTAACACACCGTTTCACCAGTTCATCCGGTGCGCCCTTGACAAACGCTTTTCCGTTCTTAATCACGGTCATCAGCTTTCTTTCCGAATCAAATGGAATTTCGGCATCCCGCTTTCTTTCCTTTATTTCGGCTTCGCTTCGTCCGCTTTTTAGCGCATAATCCAAAAGCGCAGTCTCAGTGGGGTCCCCCACCATCACGCCGTTCTCGTCCGGCACCGCATCGTTGCAGATGACCATCCCATCAATCATCGCGGATTCAACGCCCGGCACCCACGTTTCCATTACGGTCATGACGTTTTGCGTCAGTGTCCCCGTTTTATCCGAGCAAATATACTGAGTGGATCCCAGTGTCTCCACCGCCGGAAGTTTCCTGATAATCGCCCCGCGCCCTGCCATGCGTTGCATACCCAGCGCCAGAACGATGGTTACCACCGCCACCAGCCCTTCGGGGATGGCCGCTACAGCCAGGGAAACCGAAGTTAAAAACATCTCAAAAATTTCACGCCCAACCAGCACACCCACGCCGAACATTACCGCCGCGATAACCAAAACGCCGATCGAGATGACTTTAGATATCTCCGCAAGCTTCTTTTGCAGGGGTGAATCATCGTCTTTGGCTGTCGCCAGTGAACCCGCAATTTTACCCATCTCGGTCCCCATACCGACAGACGTCACCACACCAAGGGCTCGGCCATAGGTGATGGAAGATCCCATAAACGCCATATTGATACGATCCCCCGCCAACGCCTCTGCTTCACAAATCGCGTTTGCATCCTTTTCGGATGGCACCGATTCGCCCGTCAACGCGGATTCTTCGGCCTTGAGACTGGCCGAGTCAATCAGCCGTAAATCTGCCGGCACATTGTCCCCTGCCTCGATATGCACAATATCACCGACCACTACATCTTCGGCCTTTATTTTGGATGTCACGCCGCCACGTATCACGCGTGCCATGGGCGCCGCCATGCTGGAAAGTGCCTCCAGTGCTTTTTCCGCGCGGGCTTCCTGTACTGTGCCAAGCACCGCGTTTAATAAAATGACAATGCCGATAATCACCGCATCCACCACTTCCC
>JBFLKV010000266.1:0-4444 GCA_040883365.1 Eubacteriales bacterium | reverse complement strand
TTTGCGCTTTTGCTGGCCAACATCACCAACAACCGTCTGTTTTACGCATACTTCGCCTGTATTTTCTTCGAACCCGTTTTGGTGCTCCCTTTTGTGGGCGGCACATTTTTTCGCGTTTTCTATGTCTTGATTCTTATCCGCTTCATCTATGATTTAGTCAAAAAGAGCAAATATGCGCTGGATATCCCCACGCTTCTTCTAGCACTCGTTTTCTTGGTTACGTCTGTCCTATACAGCGTTTCACTTTCACGCAATATCTCGGTGGCGGTCAATGTCATCGTGGTGCTCTATATGGTGCTGACCTTAAAGAAACAAGAAAACTATGCGGAATCCATCGGCGCGCTTTTAACCTATATCGCTGTTTTTGCCATGCTTTCGGGCGTCTATGGCCTCACGCGCGGCTATGCCAACGAAGCCAGGACCTATGTCCGCCTGTATGGCACCATCGATGATTCCAACTACTCGGCGCTGTTCTACACCCTTGGGCTCTTTGCCTCGTTGGGAGCAACGCTTGTCCAAAAAAAATGGCTGAAAATTGCGCTGACCGTTGCGCTGATTCTATTGCTCGTCTCAACCGCCAGTGTGGTGGGTCTGGCCACCGCCAGCCTTTTATTATTGGTCTATCTCTTCATCACCCAAGGCTTTAAGAAAAGCGTCATTCTTCTTTTGGCGCTGGTCGCCATTCTGTCCATCGTACTTTTTGTTCCAATTGAAGGCGACGGCGTTTTTGCCTCTAACCAACAAAAACTACACCGATTCTTTGTTTTCGAAGACCCGAATCCTGAGTTTGCGTATCAGTATCCCAATTACTCGGATTTTGAGATGTATTTAAACCGCATTACATCCAAGCGCTACTACTTAAGCAAGACCTATGCTATTCACTACTTTTTCAACACGCCGGTAAACGAACAGCTCTTTGGGGGCAACAACCCCATCGAAGGCGATTTTCGTGATCTTGTTCCCGTGCGTGATTCGGTGGTGTCTCACAATTCTTATATCGACATGATGTTTATGATGGGCGCGGTCGGACTACTCATCGCCCTTGTGCTAATTATCATCAAACTGATACGTCACTTGATTGCCTATGCCAGAAGCAAAGATATTCGCATGCTCTGTATGGCCTTGATGGTGATGACGGTGCTGCTGTTTTCCGCCACCATCTCCATCTTCCCATACCGCTATATGCTGGCGTACCTGCTGATCTAGGGTTTTAAAGGTTTAATTTATAAATCCAACTGGAGAATGCTGACCGATAGGCGCTGGCCGCCTTTATTGCCCACTCTTTTCATCATGCCCGTTTCATAGAAACCAAACGCTTGATGAAAAGCAATGCTGGATTGGTTATTGCTGTCGATCCATGCACTGATGGTCCAAAGGTTGGCTTCTCTCGCCTGCGCGATAATCGCCTGCATCAGCATCTTACCCCCGCCCTTACCTTGATATTCTGGCAGGATATACAGCGTGTTTTCAACCACCCGGTCATACCCATCCACCTTGTCTCGAAAAATCGAATTGCACGCAAAACCAACTACTTTCCCTTCGTCTTCCAAAACAAAAGCCGGATAGGTTTTTTCGTGTGTATCAAACCATTTCTCATAATACGCTTTGGGGCGCACCTCCCGTTGCCAATTGCAATTGGTATGCTCAATATAGTAATTAAAAATGTCCATTACCGCGTCAACATCAGTGGATTGCATCCTTCGTATCATCATGATTTTTTGTTTCCCCCAGCTCGTTTTAATATATCAAATTATAGCCTTTATCATGCTTTTTTTCAATCGATGAGCCGCGACTCACTTTTATATACACATTCCCTTCTTTTGTGTTATAATTGACGAACAAATTTAATACGAAGAGGGTGAATCCTATGGGCAAACAAACCTTCCAAACCTCTGGAAAAGAACAATTCTCCTACTTTGGCTTCTTTTTAGGCCAGAACATCATCTACGCTATCGTGTATCAATATCTCGGCTTTTTCTTCACCGAAGGAATTGGCATTGACGCTATCAAAGTAGCCACCATGTTGGCTATCCCCAAAGTGTGGGATGCCATCAATGACCCGCTGATGGGTGTCATTGTGGACAAAGCCCACTTAAAGCGCGGCAAGTTCCTGCCATGGATCAAGTTTGTTGTATACGCACTGCCACTTGTCACCATTCTTCTGTTTATTGATATGACTGCAAGCAAGCAAATGATGCTCATTTTGGGCTATATCTTCTATACCGCTTGGGGCATGATCTACACCGTTGGCGATGTACCTGCTTTTTCTATCGCCACCGTCATGACCGACAAATTGCCCGAACGCGACCGTCTGATGAGCTTGGGGCGCCTTGGCGCTGTTGTCGGTGTTTTAGCCGCCGCTGCTTTTTTGAGCCTTAAAGGTATGGTCGGCTTCACCTTCACTATCATCATCTATATGGCCGTTGCTTTCGTCTTTATGTTCCCCATAAACTTTTTTGCGAAAGAACGTGTGCCTTACGCGCGAAATAAGAATATTTCGCTCAAGACGATATTTTCACATCTATTTAAAAACAAATATCTGCTGATTTATTACTTGGCCTTCTTTGCGGCCACAGCCGCCAACACGCTACAGTTTATGGCTGCTTATTTTGCAAAGTCCAATCTGGGTGACGAGGGCCTCACCACAGTGATTTTGGCCGCCACAGTGGTTCCGCTGCTGATCGCCATTCCGTTTTTGCCGGCTATGATCAAAGCCGTCGGCAAACGCGCCTTAACCATTTGGTGTTCTGTTGGGTTTATCGTGCTATCTGTAGTGCAATACTTTGTCGGGTATGAAAGCCTTATACTCTTTCTTATCTTCGCCGCAGCGCGTGTTATTCTGATGAATATCCCCTTGCAGATGTACGGCATGTTCACCGCGGACTGTGTGGAATATGGCGCATACAAATCGGGCGAACGCACCGAAGGCATCGCTTTTGCCATCCAGACCTTTATGACCAAATTGGGCGGCGCGGTGGTACAATGGGTCTCGCTTTTTATCATCGGAATTGCCGGTTATATCGAGCAAATCCCCATCGGTCAACAGCAACCGGATGCCGCATTAAACGCAATCTGGCAGGTGATGACACTGGTCCCGATCGCAGGATTTGCAGTGATGCTTATAATTATGGTATTCTTCTATGACTTAAAAGAATCAGACGTTCAAAGCATGGTGGACGAAATGTCTGCAAAAAGCCAAAACAACTAAAGAAAGAGGACAATAACAAGACTGATGAAAAGCATAAGCCTAAATTCTAAAATAAAAGATTTACTCGAACACCCGGTGGGTAAAGATATCGTTCGCTTGCTGGTTGAGCAAGTGCCGGGCGTCAATATGGATACCGTTAGATCTCCGCTGGTCAGCAACATCAAGCTGTCTGCGCTACCCACTGTTAGCCGAGGTATGGTGAAAAAAGAGCTGCTTAACACCTTTGTTGAAAAACTGAATTTATATGCGCATGAAACCATCCCGCCGGAAAGACCCACCACAGAAAAATGGTGGAAAGGGGCAACCGTCTATCAGATTTATCCGCGCTCGTTCTGCGATAGCAACGGCGATGGTATCGGCGATCTGGCCGGCATCACATCCAAACTGGATTACTTAAAAGACCTCGGTGTCGATATGCTCTGGATGAGCCCTATCAACCAAAGCCCCAACGACGACAACGGCTATGATATCTCGGACTATTACGCCATCATGGACGAGTTTGGTACCATGGAGGACTTTGATCGATTAATTTCGGAGGCGCACAAACGGGGCATCAAAGTGATGATGGATATGGTACTAAACCATTCCTCAGACGAGCACGAATGGTTCAAGCAGGCGCTGGCCGACAAAGAAAGCCCCTATCGAGACTATTACTATTTTGAAAAAGGGAAAGATGGCGGCCCGCCCAACAACTGGACCAGCATCTTCCGCGGCCCGGCGTGGGTGAAAGACGAAAAGCATGACGAGTGGTATTTGCACTTGTTCACCAAAAAACAGTGTGACTTAAACTGGGAATGCGAACGCATGCGTAAAGACCTATACGCGATGATGCGTTTTTGGCTGGACAAAGGCGTGGACGGTTTTCGTTATGACGTCATCACCTTTATCGCCAAAGCGGAAGGTCTGCCGGACGGCAGCGATTTGCTGTACCAGATGATGGGCTACCGCGGTGTGGAGCATTTTGCCTTCACGCCCAAAGTGCACGAATATCTGGCCGAAATGCACCGCGAAGTGTTGGCCGGACGCGACTGCGTCACGGTGGGCGAAGGACCTGGTGTGGGGCTGGAAACTGGCAAGCTTTTCACGCACGAGGACAGAAAAGAGCTGGATATGCTGTTTTGCTTTGACGCGTTGGAGTCGAACGGACACTCCAAATTTGATGATTATGTGTATGATTTGAATCGCTTAAAAACGCATCACATCTATCATCAAACCGAAAATAGCAAAAACTCTTGG
>JBFLKV010000265.1:0-3295 GCA_040883365.1 Eubacteriales bacterium | reverse complement strand
TGATGAATGATGTCTCCTATGAGAATTGGGTGGATTATATTCTGAAAATGATGGCGCATTACGGCGCACCGGATGAAGCAAGCATATTGGACGCAGGATGCGGTACGGGCAGTGTGGCGGTGCTTTTGCGGCAGTTTGGTATGCATGTGACGGGCGTGGATATGTCCCAGGATATGCTAAACGTGGCCGAAGAGAAGGCACGGCAAGCCGGCGTGGACGTCGCGTTTGTGTGTCAGGATTTAGCCGAACTGGCGTTGCATTCGCCGGTGAATGTTGTCAACGCATCGTGTGATGTGGTGAACTACATTGCGCCCCAAGACTTATCAGCGTTTTTCGAAGCAGTCAACAGGAATCTTTTGGACGATGGCATTTTTTTGTTTGATATTTCGTCAGACTATAAGTTGCAGGAGGTTCTTGGGAACAATATTTTTTATGAGGATCAGGACGAACTGACTTATATTTGGCAGAACCGAGTGGAAAACAATCGTGTGAATATGGACATCACCCTTTTTAAGAAAAAGGGGGAATTCTTCGAGCGGTCGGATGAACAACATACACAGTATATTCATAGCATCAAGCAGATTAAGACCAAACTGATGCTTTCGGGATTCGACGAGATAGATGTGTATTCATGCTTTGGGTTTGACGCACCGAAAATCGACAGCGAACGGATTCAGTTCTGTGCAAAAAAAGGATAGAAGATGAAAGAGAACAATGGTGCAAAACAAAATGTGGTGCCCTTTAAGCAGAGTCCACAATATTTTATAAAAAAAGCCAGTCAAGCAGAAAAGAGTGATCGGCTGCTGGATGCGCTGGTCTATTACCGTAAAGCGCGGGATATGGAACCAGGCAATATTAGTGTGTTGACCGCCATGGCGGATATCTATACCGAGCTAGAGTATTTTGAGGAATCGAATGCGCTGATTTATGAGGCGATGCGCAAAGACCCAGCGTCACATGAGGACTTGATATTTTTAATGGGATGCAACTATATGGGCATGAGTTATCTATCCAACGCGGATACGTGTTTTAAGCAGTACCAAAAGGAGCATCCAAACGGCGAATATAAAGACGAGATTAACGATTTTTTTGACATAATCGGTAATATGCCGCTGGACACCATGGAAAACGCAATGACCGAAGAGGCGCTAAACACATATTCCAAGATTTATACGGCGCGACGACTGATTATTGAAAAACAAGAAGCGAAGAGCATCGAGATATATCAGGGAATATTAAAAGATGAGCCTAAGAATATTACGGTGCTGAATGATTTGGCGCTGGCGTATTATGCGATGGGCGACATGAAAAAAGCGATTGATTGTAACAAAAAAGTTTTGGATATTGAGCCCGAAAATGTGGCGGCGATATCCAATTTGATTGTTTTTTATAAGAGTGAGGGCAATGAGTTTTCGGCAAAAAAATACACGGTGCTACTATCCGATTTAAATATTTCTACGCCGGACGATTTGCATAAAGCGGCGTTTATTCTTTCTTGGGCTAAGGAGTATCAAAAAGCGTATCGTTGTGTGATGGAACTTTTGGACTATAACCTGCATGACGCCAATGCTTTACATATGGCGGCAATCAGTGCGTTCAACATCGGTGAATATGACGAAGCGATGGACTATTGGGAAGCAGTACAAAAACTTCTGCCTGATAATGTGACGGCGCAGTATTATATTAATAAAGCGAAAGCGTGCAAGCAGACAGGTTGTGAAGACAAGCTAGAGTATTTGTTTGAAATCCCGATGGAGGAAGCGGAAGCACAGGTGGAAGGGCTTCAAGAAGCGCTTATACAAAGTGCGGATGATATCAAAACGCGATGGGAACAGGATTTTGCGTTTCGGTCGCTTCTCATTTGGGCGCTCAGCAACTTTGAGGGCGATCTTTATTCTAAGCTGGTAGATTTATTATTGACGATTAATGATGATCGGGCGCTCTTTGAGTTGTATCGGCAGTTATTGAACCCGAAGATTGAGCGTGAAGATAAGAAATATATCGTCAGTGGACTGATTGATATCGATGAAACGCCGCCTTTCTTTGTGGATATCGACGGCAAAGTGGAGCAAATAAGCCAGATAGAGGAATTGAGCAAATAGTTATAAACTGTATGAATGCAATTGTTAGGACAAAAAGGTGATGGATTATGATTGATTATGAAAAAGAATTTCAAAATTATATCAGTGTCTGGATGAAGAAAGAGGGGCTGAGCGCCAATATGTATCAGGTGGTGGACGACCACTTGGACGAAATTTATGATGAATGGATGCATACACCGCTGGAAGCGTTTGGTGGAAAAATGCCGCATCATTTTTTCGATGATATGGACAGCGCAGAATCCTGCTATAAGCTTTTAAAGAAATATATTGCGTCGGATATCGCAGTACCGGGTCCGCTTTTGACCCGAATCGCGACGTTGAAAGAAGAGAGCTATCCACTCATAATTGAGACGCTAAAAGATAGTGCCGATACTGATTCTGACCGTCTCAAAACCTACGGCGTCGAGCTGATTAGTGAAATGGATAAACCGCATCCGTTTGATAGCTATATCGCGTCGATTAAGAATAGCGATTTCACTTCGGACTTCATAGAAGTGATGGTGGATGTTTTGAAAAGCAATGCTGTGGCGGTGAAAGAAAAAGTGATTGCCGCTTATATTGCAACACCGCATGAGTTTGCAAAAGATACTTATTTAGATATTTTGTCCGAACTGATTTTAGACGCAGATGCCTATAAGTATATCTTTGAGAATTTCGTGTATGAGCCATCCAAGTGTGGTATGTATGCGCATATGCTATCAAAAGTGGGCATCGCCGATTGTGTGGATGCCATGCAACAGCGGTTGGCCGACCCGGATGTGGGGTATTTAAACTTTTGCCGCGTCAAAGAAGCGCTGGAGGAACTGGGCGCAGAGACGTCGGTCGTGCGCGATTTTTCGGGCGATCCGGACTATGAATATATCGCATCATTAGGCGAGGAAGAAGCACCTTTGCCAGAGGAAGAAGAGGAGGCTCGTGAAGAGCAAAATGACTAACATTACATTAGCAGACATAAAAACAAATAGAAAAATTGAAACGATGATTCACCACTCCAACCGATGTTTGGAGGCGATAGGTTATACCGACCATGGCCCACGGCATGTGGGCTATGTGTCTAAAATTGCAGGGAGCATTCTGGAACAATTGGGTTTTGATGAACGACGGGTTGAACTGGCGAAAATCGCCGGGTGGGTGCATGACGTTGGGAACATGGTCAACCGAAAGCACCACGGCATGATGTCATCGGTTTTGCT
>JBFLKV010000264.1:0-3839 GCA_040883365.1 Eubacteriales bacterium | reverse complement strand
TATCCACCGCTTCGTTTGCATTGGATGTGATTTGGATACCAAGCTTGCCGCTTGCGCCGGCCAGCGCTTCGGCCGAAATTGCTGTGCCATCCAACGTATAGGATACATCAAATATCCAAGGCAATTCGGGCAAAGGAATATTGCCCTGATAGTAGAAATTACCCGCAGGCGCATCGAATGTCACCGAATCGGCCTCTTGATGAAGTGAACGGGTATCGGTCAGGTTTACGACCGACCCATAAGAGCCGTAGTCAGTCACCGAGCCGGCGGTTGATAATACAAAACGGTTAACCACATAGGCTGTTGAGACCTGACCCGATGTGGAAAGCTTGGCATATACAATCTCGCTTTTATCCGCTATGGTAGCTGAATCGCCTGTGTCGGCAAACGCATAACCCATAGGCACGGTTAGCGAAAAAACAACCACAAGTATCAGTACGATTAATCGATTTATTTTTGAAAACATTTTAATTCTCCTCGTTGATAAGTGCATCTATAGGTAGTGCATCTTGTTTTTTTTCATTTCTATTTGCATGGGAAGCCTGTAAAAAATCTGCTTTCAGTGTTAACTTCCCAACGACTTTATCAAAGATAATAAGCAGCGCCGGTAGGAAACAAATCACCATGCTAAGGGATATCAAGGTCCCGCGTCCCAACAGCAACCCAAGGTCGGATATAATCGGGTTTGACGATGTGAAAAACAAAGTGAAACCGGCTGTGGACAGTGAGGCGGCAGAGACCAGCATCGACTGAAACGTCTCGCCCAAGGACTGACGGATAGCCGGGTTGGGTAAAGCGGTTTTTCGGTTCTGCATATAGTGATGGGTGAGCAGAATCGCATAGTCAACGGTTGCACCCAGCTGTACCGTGCTCAGCACCAAATAGCCAATGAAACTGATGGACGTACCAGTGAAGTACGGCAGTGACAGATTGAGCCATATCCCCGACTCAATGGTCAGCAGTAGCAGTATGGGCAAAATTGCCGATTTAAAGGTAACGAGCAATACGACGAATATGGCCAGCACCGCGATTATTGTGACACGCTGATTATCCACCGCAATGATGTTTTTCATGTCATAGAGGTTTGCGCTTTGTCCGACAGACCAGGCATCGTCCCCATAATAGGCTTTCGCGATGCCTTGAATTTCTTCAACGGTTTCAAACGCAACATCGCCCTCCGCTTCGGTGTTGGTATAAAGAATAATGCGTGCGAAGTTGCCCGAATAGAACCGCTGAGTAATCTCTTTATCAAGATAACCCGACGGAATGGATGACCCGACGGTTGAGGCGTAGGAAACGACGCCGGTGACATGGGTGAGCGCTTCTAAATCCTCACACAGCGCTTTTTCTTTGGCCACGTCGCCCTCAGGGATCAACAGCACCATCGCAATGGAGTGGCCGAACTCGTCCTGTATTTTCATGCTGTCCTGCCCAGAACGACTCGTTGTGACCGTATCGCTGAATCCATAGGTGAAGGGGGCATTTTTTTGCCCAAGGAAAGCGGGGACGATAAGCAACATAACGATGATGGCGACGGGGAAGGCTGCTTTCATAACGACTTTATGGATGTTTTTGAAATTGGGCAGCAGGGGTCGGTGTTGTGTTTTATCAATCCATTTATATACACTAAGCGTGAGCGCCGGCAGGAATACGATGACCGAAACAAAGCTAAGCACAATGCCTTTAGCCAGATTAATGCCAAGGTCCGCGCCGATTCTAAAGTTCATAAATACAAGCGCAATAAAACCAAACAAGGTGGTTGCGGCGCTGGCGGCAACCGTAGACATGGAACCCTTGATGGCGTAAAACATCGCTTTTTCTGCCGTCTTGTACTTTTTTCGGTTAGCGGAAAAGCTGTGCAGGAGGAAAACCGCATAGTCCAGTGAAACGGCCAATTGCAGAATAGGGCTGACCGAGTTGGTCATAAATGAAATTTTACCGAATATGACATTGGTACCCATGTTCAGCAAAATGGAAATACCGATAACGATAAGGAACAAAATTGGTTCGATCCAGGACGTGGTGGACAAAATAAGAATCAAGATGATGGCCGGCACCAAAACGAGGGCGGAGTTGATCACTTCCGAGCCGGTCGAATGTTGAACTTCGGCCAATTCTGGCGCCTCACCCGCCACTGCGTTATCCGGGCCAATCAGCGCTTGAATGTCGGCGATGGTTTGTTTTTCCATACCGTCAGCAATAGTCAGCGAGAATAGCGCGTGATTATCCTTATAGAACTGTTCGATAACTTCAGGATCGCCCATCTCCAGCGGCACTTTTATATCCACCGTATCATCTAACCAGATGACCTCGGTGACGCCTTCAATTTCGGCAAGTTTTTCTTTATAATCCAAGGCCTCGGCGACGGTGACATCATTCACCATGACTTGGGTATTCGGGATAGATTGCGTAAACTCATCGCTCATAATATTAAGCGCTGTGGTTGACTGTGCGTCCGACGGCAGATAATCCACCATGTTGTAGTTAACTTTAACAAACATCTGAAGTACGGCACAGAGGAGTGCAGCCACAACAAAAATGGCGATAAGAAGCTTTTTATGCTTGATGATAAAATATGAAATGGCTGTCATTTTAACTCCTCAACATTATGTTGTAATAAATTTCATATTGAATTATAATAGACATAGTGTTGGATAACAACCATCAAATGCGCGCTGAATGAAAGAAAAGAGAACAGTCGTGTTAAAAGTGTTGGTTTATTAAAAGAAAGTTAATAAAAGGTGTATGATGAAAAGCGAATCAAAAGATCTTCGGGTTCGATTGACAAGAAAACTGTTAAGAGATGCACTAATACAATCGATGAAAACCAAGCATATTTCTGAAATAACCGTAAAATCGCTCTGCGAAGCAGCCCAAGTAAACAGAAGCACATTTTACTCACATTACAACAATCCTCAAGATTTGCTTGAGCAAATTGAGCAGGATGTCATGGAAAATGTTGAAAGATATATTGAGAAGAAAGAGTACATGGTTGACGACCTGCCATCTGTTAAAGGCATTGAGACTATCCTTGAGTATGTCAAGGAAAACTCCGACATTTTCAACGTGCTATTCAGTGAAAACAGCAATTTAGATTTTGCAAAAAGCATTTTGCAGCTATCGCAGATTATCGTTTTTAATCTGAATACAAAATATGATGATAAAACTAGAGATTATATTGCAATATTTGGGATTTCGGGTTGTATCAGTGTGCTGAAAAAATGGCTGGAAGAGGGAACCCAAGAGACACCGGAGAGGATTTCTAAATTCTTTCACCAGATACTTTATCAGGGGATAGTCAGTTTTGAATAGACAAGCAGGTTTACGCTGGTGCATAGGAGCGCTCGCTCGCTTTATTTCCTATACAAATGGGGTTAACCCTGATAAAATAAACCAAATAGCAACGCAATGATTATATTTTTTTTGAGGAGAAATCGAATGGAAAGCAAAAAAGAGTTTAAGGTATACCCTTATCGCTGGCTGATTGTTGCGGTAATGGTTCCGGTTATTATTGCAACTGAGATATATTGGCTGGCTTTTGCGCCGATTGCAAGCTTGGCTGAGAACTATTATTCTGTGGGCAGTCTTGGTATCACAGCATTTTCAATGATTTATATGCTGATGTACATTCTGTTTACGATTCCCGCTTCTTGGGTGATTGATAAATATGGTGCGAAGCGCTCAGTGCTGATTGGAGCCTTTATCACGGCCGGCTTTGGACTGATTCGTTTTGTGTTTGCGGATGTCTTTGTGATCGTATTGATCACTCAAATATTCATCGCGATTGGGCAGCCATTCTTGATTAATATTTCGACCAAGATTCCGGCTAACTGGTTCCC
>JBFLKV010000044.1:0-12933 GCA_040883365.1 Eubacteriales bacterium | reverse complement strand
TATGGATTTGCTGGGTTTGCGGCAGCTGATATTGAGCTGACGGAAATTCCTGAGCTGGCGGAAGCAAGAAGCCACGCGGATAATATCAATCAGCTTTCGGACGCCAAGAATTTTCTTATTCTTTTAAATCCCGAAAATTACACGTATAAATCGGATTTTATCGCAGCGCTCGCCGCAACCAACTATGATGTGATTATTATGGATGTGGATTTTCATGAAAACATATCCTTCTCCCAAGCGGATATTGACCGTTTATCTCAAAAAGCCAATGGTGCAAAAAGGCTGGTGATTGCATATTTAAGCATCGGAGAGGCTGAGGTTTATCGTGGATATTGGCAAGAGGAATGGTACGATTCGCCGCCGGAATGGATGAAGGAAGAGAATCGGCACTGGGATGGTAATTATATTGTGGAATATTGGCAAGAGGAATGGCAGGATATTGTGCTGTACTCAGAAACAAGTATGGCAAAACGGATATTAAACGCAGGCTTTGACGGTGTTTACTTGGACATTGTGGATGGCTATGAAAACTTCGAAAACAAATAAGATAAATAAAAACAAAAAAGGCAAGAGTGATTGCCTTTTTTGTGTACAGTGTAAATGGGAAGTATTAGATGAGTAATCATCGATAGTTTTTATTGATAAGCGACCACGCGCTCTGATGATAAATCAGCATCAAGCTGATAGTTATCATCTCTAAACAATGAATAGACGGCTTCGCAGACAGATGTGTCATAGAGCTTACCGCAGTTGTCCAGAATTTCACTGAGCGCGATGCGGATATCGAACCGTGGGCGATATGGCCTAAAGGAGGTCATCGCCTCAATCACATCAGCCACAGCCAGTATTTTGGCCTCCAAAAGAATCTTATCGCCTGTCAAGCCTTGAGGATACCCGCTGCCGTCCACACGTTCATGGTGCTGATATATCACATCATGTATGGGCCATGGGAGATTGATGTGCTTAATGAGCGCATGTCCCCTGGGCACATGGTCTTTAACCATGGCATACTCACAAGCGGTCAGCTTGCTTGGCTTGGCGAGAATTTCAGACGGAATCATCAATTTGCCTATATCATGTAAAAAGCTTGCAAAGTAAACGCAGTCCTGTTGCTGCTGGCTAAGCCCCATCTTCTTTGCGATACTCAGTGACAGATTGGCTACCTTTCGCTCATGCCCCATTGACAAAGGGTCTTTCAGCTCCAATACGCGGCCGATAATATGAAAGATGGAATCCATCGCATCAAAAAGTGTGTCGTTGGAACTTATATCCGTGATGTTGTTTTTGGGTGAATCCATTGCGCTGGTCTGGCTTTTGGCAGCCAGATTTTTGTGGCGCATGGCCATATAAACGGATTTGAGCATGCCGCAAACAGGCACCGGTTTCAGCAAAAAGTCAAAGGCGGCGTCTTTCATGGCGGCTTTAGCCGCATCAATGGTGTCGGACTCCGTCAGGAGAATCACCGGGATGTCGGGGTAGTTTTCGGTGACAATGCTCAGCAAGGTAAGCCCCGTCATTTTCGGGGGCATAATGTCTGTAATAACAACGTCGATGGGATTTTTCTTTAAATCATCCATTGCTTCGGAAGTACCTGCGGCGAAAAAAACCACATAGCCTTCGTTGGTTAGTGAACGGCCGATATCGATAATACGGCTTTTTTCAGAATCAACAATTAAAATATTTGCCATAGAAAATATCTCACTCCTTTTTTTTAGATGAGAAACAAAAGAAGTCATAAAACACGAATTATTGAATATATAAACAAAAAAGGAACGCGTTTAACACATTTTCTCATTATTTTCGTGATAACGTGAAAATAAAAATTCATTAAGAAGGATTAAGGAAGAATAAGTGAAAAAAAGGAAAAAAGCGGTGGAACATGAGCCAAAGATGGCACAAAGTGGGCAAAGAATCTATCTAATAATGAGATGACCTTCAATTCAGGTACATATAGTTGTCGCTTTTCATTTGTTGTGCTATAATGTTGACTTATTATTTTAGAAGAATATTGAAAAACTATAAATTTCTATATATTCAAATATGTAGAAGAGCGATAAAAAAGTGCATCATTATAAAGCATATGTTTCGGGGAGCGAATAATGAAAAGACACTCAAGGATTTATTTGTTTATTCTAATCGCCTTAGTTTGTGGGGTTGTGTTTTTCCCTGCGACCGCAATGGCGGTAAGGCAGGTTGGGTTTGAGACAACACCATACGACCGCACGACTGATATGGATTTTATCGACGATGTGACACTGGAAGACGCGCTCGGAAATGACCTGACTGATCCAGGGAACACAAACATAGCGATTGATTCGGACGTAACGCTCACTTATTATTTTTCTATCGATAATACCGAGGATGTTATTGCTGGTGATACGTTTTTACTCGATATTCCGGTCGAAATTTTGGTGGCCAATCCCGGCGTTTTTCAGCTGACAATGGATAATCCTGATTTTAATAGTGGGTTACCCGAAGATCCTGTGACCAATCCAGCAACCATTGTGGTTGCCGACTACACCTTAGCCACAGATGGTACAATTCTCTTTACATTTACCAATGAAATACATGATAGAAGCCTAGCAGAAGTTACGGGCTACTTTTGGTTTTACCTGCAATTTGACCCGGACAATTTAGGGCTTGGCGGAGGCACAACGATTACGTTTGATATTGGTGTGGTTAGCCCACCCGAGGAGATCATCGTCGAGTTTGAAGAGATTGAGCCCCCACCGGCAACCATTGAAAAGAGCGGAACGTTGGTTTCGGGTAGCCAGAGCATTATCCGATGGACCATTACGGTCAATGACGATCCGGTCAGAACCACGGATGCGTCCGTGGTGGACGTTCTGCCCAGCAATTTAACCTTTATCGATGGCCATGTCACCATCAATGGTGCGCCGGCAGACAGCGCAGACTATACCATTGTTGGACAGACGTTTACCTATACTTTCCCATCGACCATTAACGATACGCAGGTCATCACCTTTTGGACAGAAGTGACGGATGCGACATTTGCGACAGGAACCGAAGACGGGGACGTGACGCTTTCCAACCAATCCGAGCTGCACCACGACGGCGGAGAAGTGACGGTTTCTAATTCCGCAACGGTTGATGTTCCGGTTGACTACATTGATAAATCCGGCTCGCACGATTTGACAGACCACACCATTTCGTGGACGGTCTGGATTAATAATAATAGCGTATATATTCCAAATGCCGTATTTCAGGATTCTTTGGCCGGCATGCCGGCAGAGTTGACGCTGGACACCAGCACATTTATGGTGGATGACGTGGCCGTTGATCCGGCGGATTTGGTTTATGATACCGGGACCGATTTGATTACCTATACATTCCCTGCGCCAATCAGCCAGCCTACGAAGATTACTTTTGTCACTCAGGTGGACGAAAGCTACTATTCTGATAATCGCTATCAAAGATTTGAAAATACAGCCTATATTCTTGGCGATAATGTGCCTGCGGATGCTTCGGGAACCGATAATCCGGGTGTAACAGCCGAGCTTATAAACAAACTGAATAATCAGGGGTATAACACCTCCAACGGATATATCACTTGGCGCATCCGTATTAACCGCAGCCAAACGACGCTGACCGACCCTGTGATTACGGATCAGATTCCGGACGGTCTTGAATATGTGACCGGCTCTGCCACCATCAATAATGGGGCTAGCGACAGCTATTTTACCTATGTTGAGGATACAGACTCGTCAAGCGGCTATACCGGAACTTTGACCTATGATTTTGATCCTTCGTCAACAACAGATACTATTACCGACGAGTATACGATTACTTTCTATACGCGCGTGACCAACCCGGAGATTTATGCAAATAATGCGTTTATCGATAATTGGAGAAATGAAGCCACGCTGACACTGGATGGCGGCACCCAGATTACGGATCCTGGCACACAGGACGTAAACTCCGAGGTGATATCCAAAACAGGAACGGATTATGACTATACCACGCGCGTGATTACGTGGCGGATTGTGGTTAATGACAATGAATATCCGCTTGAAAACGTTGTGGTGACCGATAATATTCCATCCGGTATGGTGTATGTCCCCGGTTCGTTCTCGATTAATAATGGCGCGTCAATGGATGGTTTCCTTTATGCAACCGATCCAGACCCCGCCACCAGCGGCTTTAGTGGCACGTGGGAATATGAGTTTGACCCGCTGGGTACAACGGATGTGATTTCGGGAACATATGTCATCACCTTCCAAACCACCTTGACAGACACCAGTGTTTTTGCAACCAATGGCGATAAAGTGTTTACAAACGATGCGGCACTGACACATAATGATTTGCCGCATGCTGTTAACACCACGGGTTCACAAACGGTCACAAACGAAGTTATTGTCAAAGATGGTACATATGTTGCGGGCAACACCTTTATTGACTGGGAGATTAAAGTCAATATGAACCAAATTGAATTGACGGACCCCGTGATCTCGGATGTTTTCCAAGATGGGCTTCAGTTGGATACCGCAACGGTCCATCTCTACTACATGGACGTGACACCGGACGGACAAACTTCAGCCGGGGCGGAGATTACACCGCTGACCAGCGAAAATGTTGTTTATGATGTAGATACCAATGCATTTGAATTGCATATTCCCAACCCGCCGGTTGGCTTAACGGTTTATGGATACGTTTTAACATTCACAACGTTTGTAACGGATCAGACACAAAGTCCGTTCTCTAACACAGCCACTTTCCAAGGAACGGGTTCGACCGAGAATGATGCGATTATACCCATCCGAGTGGCTTGGGCGGGTGCTGGTAATGCTGTGGTGGGCGAAAATGGCACCATCACCGTGCAAAAAGAGGATGCCGATGACAATAGCCGTTTGAATGGCGCTGAATTTATTCTGATTGACCGATATGGCAACACGGTGAGCCGGATAACGACCAGCGGTAACGGCGAGCTTATTTTTGATCATCTGAAATATGATATACCCTATACCGTGCAGGAAACCGAGGCACCGACAGGATATGTGGTCAATAGCACACCCTATACATTTATCATTGATAGTGCCAGCATGGTCTATGATATTGTCTATACACACGAAAATGAGCGAATTCGCGGGAGCGTGGAGCTTTATAAGTATGATGATACGATGAATGGTCTTGGCGGTGCAGTCTTTACCTGCTACGATTCTGGCGGGGCGGTGGTCACTACGGCGACCACCGACAGTAACGGGCGCGCCGTGTTTAATGACCTTGAGTATGGCGACTATACCTTTGTTGAGACCACACCGCCGGTGGGCTATTTACCAAATACAGCCGTGCTTTCGGCGACCATCGTGACGGATGGGGCGACGATACCCACGTCTCCGGCGTTTATTACCGATTCGCAGATCATCGGCAGTATCACCCTTAGAAAAGTGGAAGCGACGGCACTTGGGCCCCTAGCCGATGCCGAAATCGGCCTATTTTCGCAGAGCGATACATCGTTTAGCAGTCCGATAGCCGTGGTGATGTCAAACGTGCAAGGCATAGTTTTCTTCGATCAGATTCCATATGGTACCTATGTGATTAAAGAGGTTGTACCGCCGGATGGATATGCGCTGTCCGACGAAACCATTTTGGTCAATATCACAACACATGGACTCACGGTGGATGCCGGCGAACTGGTCAACGAATATGATGGTAGCACTTCCCCGAGCACGGGTGATGATATGGGAGTGAGCTTTTTGTGGTTCTACCTGACAAGCGGTTTGTTTGTCCTGTTGGTGGCACTGCAGTTTGTTCTGCTGCACCTCGAAAAGCATCCGAAACGCATGATAGGAAAGTATAACTCTTAAAGAAGAGATTTAAAATATGAGGCAAAAACATAAGACGTGGAGATGGATTCTATTTGTTCTTTCACTGATTGTCTTTGCGGCCATGATATTTACAGGTGTTCCGATTTTAAAGTATCTGGTCGAAGGCAAACAGGAGGAGAGGTCGCTGATTGCGGTCAGAGAATCCTACTATGACAAAAAAACCAGCGAAGAAGACAAGGTGGACGCCTTGGTTGAAACCGAAAGTGAGATTTACGCCGAAGCTGATTACATGGGCCAGTACGAAAGTCTTCTGGAGATCAACGAAGACATGGTCGGCTGGATTACGATACCGAATACGAATATTGATTATCCGGTGGTACAGACGGTGGATAATGTTTACTATCTGGGCCGAAATATTCTAAACCGATATTCGGACCGTGGCGCGATATTTTTGGATTATCGCAACATGGGCAATGGTACGGATAAAAACACGGTAATCTACGGACATAATATGTACGATGGATCCATGTTTGCAAGGCTTTATAAGCTGAAAGATGCAGATTATTACACCACACATAAAATCATCACGTTGAATCTTAAGGGTACCTATTCTGAATGGGAGATTTTTGCCGTATATATCACCAATGATGACCCTGTGCGAACGTCCTTTAGTTCGGATTATGATTTCGAACAGTATCTTAAAATCATCGATAGCAAAAAGATGTATGAGACCGATGCCGAGGCACAGGTGAGTGACCAGATACTGACGCTTTCGACTTGTACCAATGTGGAGCATGATGGTCGTCTGGTGGTCCATGCTAGAAAAAGAAAATAGATTATAATAAAAAGGGCCGCTTTTTATAAAAGCGACCCTTTTTTAGTATGTTTAGTCCTCTTTATAAACCACGCCAAAATCTTTTCTTAATGTATCCATCGCTTTTGCAATGGCAATCGAATCACTGAGTGGCATGATAGGCGATTCGGTTAATCCTTCCAAAAGACAGTCGTTCACGTGCTGAGCTTCGTACTGGAAACCAGTGCTTTTAAAGTTATCCTCAAACACCGTGTCATTGTCCGCGTAGTCAACCACGTCTTTAACGCCGGATGTTAACACAGCGCGTTTGGGGTTCCACCACATCCCATCGATCATGATGCGACCCTTGTCCCCTTCAATATAGACACGGTTGTGCATACGTTGACCCACGCCGCTGGCGATAGTGGCCAGCCGGTCCTTGTAGTCCATAATAAAGGTGTTGACTTCATCAATGCCTTCGCTGTTGTTGACCGATAAGCCCTTGATGCCCGCATAATCGTTGCCGAACACCAGCATGGTGAAAGCCAGCGGATAGATGCCCACATCCAAAAGTGAGCCGCCGGAAAGGGCGTATGATTTTCGCCAGTTTTCGCCGGACTCAATACCAAAGAAAGCGGAAAGAAAACGTGGTGTGCCGATTTTTCCTTCGGCCAACCAGCTTTGTACTTTCTGAATCACAGGGAAAAAACGGGTCCACATGCCTTCCATCAGAAAAAGACCTTTTTCCTGAGCCAGAGCCGCCATCTCTTCGGTTTGCTTTTGGTTAACGCCCATGGGCTTTTCACATAGCACATGCTTTCCTGCGTTTAGGTACAGCTTAGTTAGTGTGATATGACTGTCGTTGGGTGTGCCAATATAGACGACATCAATCTCATCGTCTGCTGCCACTTCTTCATAGCTGCCGTATGCTTTTTCTGCGCCATATTTTTTTGCGAAAGCATGGGCTTTGCCTTGATCGCGTGAGGCAACGGCCGTAAACTTGCCGCCTTTTATCAGGTTGAGCCCCTGTACAAATTGGTTGGAAATATTGCCGGTTGCGGCGATTCCCCATTTAATCATCTTATATTCACCGTCCTTAAGAGTTATAGTTCTTAATTATTTAATATCTATTACTAGTTTACCAAACAAAACGCTTTTTGCCTATAGAAGGCACCGGAGCGGCATGGTGCAGGATTGGCAAACCGTCTTTTTTTTAGTATGATGTGAGTAACTTATAAAAAAGAGACACGGAGAAAGAAAATATGAAAAAATACGCGATTGCTAAAGAATTTCGCGCGCTGAGAAAACTAAGAGTTTCTATAGATTCGCTAGAGAAAATCATTACAATCAGAAAAGCAGAAGAAGCACTGAAGCATGTGATACGCAAAAAAAAGCACGGGGTTACGATAGAGCACATGTCCATCCCTGGATATCAGGGCGAGATGATTGATGTCTACGTTTATAACCCCGAAGAAAGAAAAGAGAACACGCCTTATCTTTTACACTTCCATGGCGGCGCATATATCTCCGGCAACGGGTATACCAACTTTCTGTTGCCAAGATATGCGCATGAACTCGGCTGTCCGGTTTTTTCGGTGGAGTATCGGTTGGCGCCTGAGTTCCCTTTTCCTTTTGGACAAAACGATTGTTTTGCCGTGCTGGAGTATCTTAATAAAAATGCAAAAGAGTTGGGGCTGGATGCCACGCGCGCTGTGGTGACGGGCGAAAGTGCGGGCGGCGGTTTGGCGGCTTCGGTTTGTCAGATGGCGCGGGATAAGGGGATTCCGGTGGCTTTGCAAGTGCTCCTATATCCGGTCATCTCAAATGCCTGCGATACGCCTTCCATGAAAATGTTTGTCGATACACCCGTTTGGGATTATCCCAGCAGTGTGTATATGTGGGAATACTACTTGCCGCTTAAAGAAGGGGAAACCCCACCCAAATACGCGGTGCCGGCGCTGGGGGACCTAAAAGGCTTGGCGCCCTGCTTTATAGAGACCGCAGAGTTTGACCCGCTGAGGGACGAAGGGCTTGCCTACGCCAAAGCACTGAAAGAAGCGGGAGTGCCCACGCATCTGGAAGAAACCAAGGGGACAATTCATGGCTATGATCAGAGCCCAATCAAAGGACCGATCACCAAAAGGCAAATCGAGATCAGAATCGCGGCTATGGCCGAAGCGATGGCAAAATAGATAAAGATCAATACATAAAGCTCAGTAATTGGGCTTTTTATATTGACTTTTCGCGGGGATATCCCTATAATAGTTAAAACCAAGTAAAACACTAGGAAAAAACAAATGAAAGCAAAAGATCAAAGACCCTATGCCTATATTGCATCAAGTCAAAGAGCAAACCGTATTGCTCCGGTCTATTTGCTTTGGACAGGAAAGAGCAAAAAAGGCAGCCGGGACAAGATGCTATGCCATTGAAGACCATCTTGAAAGGAATACAATAATTTTTTAAGGAGAATTTCAATGGATAATAAAGATTTGCATTTCGATACATTACAATTACACGCAGGGCAAACACCGGATAAAGACACCCACGCAAGGGCCGTTCCCATCTATCAAACCACCTCTTATACTTTTGAAAATACCGATCATGCCGCGGATTTATTCGCGCTGAAAACACCGGGGAATATCTACACACGCATCATGAACCCAACCACCGATGTTCTGGAAAAACGGTTGGCGGCGCTGGAAGGCGGGGTGGGCGCTTTGGTGACCGCATCAGGGATGTCCGCTATTTTCTATGCGATTTTAAATATCGCCAAAAGCGGTGATGAGATTGTGGCGGCCAACACGCTGTACGGCGGCACCTATACGCTGTTCTCGCAAAGACTGCCCGACCAATATGGCATCAAAACGCATCTCGTCGATATTGATGATTTTGATGCGGTGAAAGCAAGCATCAACGACAAAACCAAAGCGATTTATTGTGAGAGCATCGGCAACCCAAATATCAATATTGCGGATATTCAAAAATTGGCGGATATCGCTCATGCACACGGATTACCGCTGATTGTGGATAACACCTTTGGCACGCCTTATTTAATCAATCTTAAAAGCTATGGTGTGGATATTGTGGTGTATTCGCTGACCAAATATATCGGCGGCCATGGCACCAGCATCGGCGGTGCGATTGTCGATAACGGTACATTTGACTGGCAGAGCGGGCGGTTTAGCGATATGACTACGCCGGACGAAACATACCACGGCGTGGTCTATGCAGATATTCCGGGCAACGCAGGGTATGTCACCAAAGCCCGAGTTCAGCTTTTGCGGGATACCGGCGCATGCATCAGCCCATTCAACGCTTTTTTGATTCTGCAAGGTTTAGAAACCCTATCGCTGCGTGTAGACCGGCACTGCCAAAGCGCAGAGAAGATTGCCAAGTTTCTGCAAGCCCATCCGGCGGTCACTTGGGTCAACTATCCGGCACTTGAAGGAAATAAGTACTATGACCGTGCACAAAAGTACTTCCCGAACGGCGTGGGCGGTATTTTGACCTTTGGCATCAAGGGCGGACTTCAAGCGGGCAAAAAATTTATCGATACGCTCGACATTTTCTCACTGTTGGCCAACGTGGCCGATGCGAAGTCTTTGGTCATCCACCCAGCCAGCACCACGCACGGTCAGCTTTCCGAACAACAGCTGATTGAAGCGGGGATCAGCGCGGATATGGTGCGCCTCTCCGTAGGGCTGGAAGATGCACGCGATTTGATTGCAGACTTAGATAAGGCGTTAAACGCCTCGCAAACGGAGGTGTAGACGATGCCGGTAAAAGTACCAGAAGCTCTTCCGGCTTCTAAAATTCTCGCAGGGGAAAACATCTTTGTCATGAGCGAAAATCGGGCGGATACACAGGATATTCGACCGCTAAAAATCGCGATTCTGAACCTGATGCCCACCAAGGTGACCACCGAGACGCAGCTATTACGATTGCTCGGCAACTCACCGTTGCAGGTGGAAGTCACGTTGCTTTCCACAGCATCCTATCAGCCCAAAAACACATCTGTCGAGCATTTGGACGCATTCTATAAAACTTTTGAGGATATCAGGGGCGAATACTTTGACGGCTTAGTGATTACCGGCGCACCTGTGGAGCAGATGGACTTTGAGGAAGTCGCTTACTGGGGCGAACTGAAAGCCATTATGGATTGGAGCAAAAAACATGTGTATGCCACGCTCTATATCTGCTGGGCATCGCAGGCAGGGCTCTATTATCATTACGGCATTCAAAAACATGCGGTCTCGGACAAAATCTTTGGCGTGTTTGAACATGAGATTATGGAAAAGAACAGCGAGTTATTGCGCGGGTTTGATGATACGTTCTGCGCACCGCACAGCCGACACACGCAGGTGATGAGCACGGATATTATTGCGTGCCCGGCGCTTAAACAGTTGGCGCACTCCAAGGAAGCGGGCGTCTTGATTGCGGCCAGTCAAGACGGACGGCATGTGTTTATCTCGGGGCATTTGGAGTATGATGCTTTTTCACTGGACGCCGAGTATAAACGCGATAAAGAAGCGGGGCGTCCGATTGATATTCCGAAAAACTATTACCCCAATGATGACATCGGGCAGATTCCCAAGGTGAAGTGGCGGGCGCACGCCAATCTGTTTTTTACCAATTGGCTGAATTACCATGTTTATCAGCAAACACCTTATAATCTAGATGAGATTAAAAAAGGATAAATTGCGTTATATATAAAATGTGTTTCATTTACGTCAGAAAATGATCAAAGGGAGACAGGGATGGGAACGTTTTTATCACTTTATAATCGTTTGGTTAAAGCAGGATTAAAGGGTAAACTGGACGAGGAGATTTCGGATTATTCCAAGGAGCTGGAATTTGACCCGCATCAACTGGATTGTCTTTTGAACCCAGAAAAGCATCCGCCAGTTATCAAGATTGGGCCGTGCCGATGCAACGAAGACGGCGAAACGGCATGCAAAGAGATATGCGCTTTTGATGCCATCACGAATACAAAAGACGGCGACATTGAGATTTCTTTTGAGAACTGCGTAGGGTGTGGGGACTGCATCGAGAAATGCGCCGCACAGAATCTCGCCGAAATCAAAGAATTTATTCCCATATTAAAAACCTTAAAAGACCCAGAGACTCCGGTGTATGCCATGATCGCACCGGCGTATATTTCGCAATTCTCGGAAGCGACGACACCCGGCAAATTAAGAGCGGCGTTTAAAAAGCTCGGATTTGGCGGAATGATTGAGGTGGCGCTTTTTGCGGATATTCTCACGCTAAAGGAAGCGCTGGAATTCGATGAGAGTATTCATACGGACGACGATTATATGCTGACCAGTTGCTGCTGCCCCATGTGGATTGCTATGATTAAGCGTGTGTATCATGATTTGGTACCGCATCTGCCGCCGTCGGTTTCACCGATGGTCGCTTGTGGTCGCGCGATTAAAAAACTGACACCCGGCGCAGTGACGGTGTTTATTGGGCCATGTATTGCCAAAAAAGCCGAAGCGCGCGCCGCGGATATCGCCGATGCGGTGGATTATGTGCTGACTTTTGCTGAGATGCGGGATATTTTTGAGACAGCGGGCGTTGACCCAGAGGCAATGGAAGAAGACCAACGCGACCATTCATCCACAGCGGGCAGAATATATGCACGCACATCCGGTGTCAGCCATGCGGTACAGACCACGCTCGACCGTCTGCGCCCCGACCGTGAGATTCCGTTAAAAGCGCGCTACGCAGACGGGGTTCCGGCCTGCAAAGCGATGCTCAAGGATATCTTGGAAGGGGAAGTTAAGGCCAATTTTATCGAAGGCATGGGCTGTGTGGGCGGCTGTGTGGGCGGACCCAAAGCGCTCATCGATAAAGACGAAGCGACAAAATTTGTGGACGCGTATGGCGAGAGTGCCACCTATACAACGCCTGTGGATAACCCGTATGTTATTGAACTACTTAAACGGCTGGGGTACGATACCATTGAGAGCCTCCTTAAAGAAGATAGCCTGTTTGTCCGCGATTTTGGTCAGGAGTAACCGCCCATGGCAGAGTTGATTGGCAAAAAAATAGATAATTTAATCGATTTTTGTTTAGGAATCCACGAGAACAAAAACGGACGTGAACTGTATGAGAAATATCTATCCGATATTCAAGCGGTAACGCCGACCGATCTATTTATGGTCATGACCGAACAGTTGACACGGGGCGTAAGCGTGGAAGATATTTTGGGTTATGTGGATAAGCTTATCAATGTATTCCATGAGCCACTTAGCAACTATGTCTGGCGCAAACCCCAAGCGGATGAGTTTTTGGATGTTTTGATGCGGGAAAACGCCGGATTGATTACGCACCTGCAAGAGTTCAAGTCGG
>JBFLKV010000263.1:0-4356 GCA_040883365.1 Eubacteriales bacterium | reverse complement strand
CACGACCGGAAGGCACTTTTTTGCCAAACTTTGCGCGGTTTCGGCTGATCTCAATCGGCATACCGATTTCAGGTATAAATATGTTTTTACGCTTGATACCTAAATCTTCAGCCAGCTCTGCGTGTTTATATAAATGCTTAAACTCACCATGCACCGGAATAAAGTACTTCGGTTTGGTCAGCGTATGAATCAGTTTAAGTTCTTCTTGGCAAGCATGACCCGAAACGTGAACATCCGCGTTGGCTTCATTGATCACATGCGCGCCTTTATGATGCAAAAGATTAATGACGTCAGCCACACCGCGCTCGTTGCCCGGTATGGGTGAAGCCGAGATAATCACTGTATCGCCTTCTTTGATGGTGATTTTTGCATGTTCGCCCGCGGCCATCCGTGTCAATCCCGCCATCTGCTCACCTTGAGAGCCGGTGGTCACCAGCGTCACTTTCTTGTCGGGCAGTGTATTAATCTGGTCAATATCAACAAGCATCTTTTCATCAATATTAAGTATGCCAAGTTCCTTGGCTACACCGGCAATGCGCAACATGGATCGGCCGGTTATGATAATTTTACGGTTAAACCGTTTGGCTGACTCCACAATCTGCTGTAATCTGTGGATATTGGAAGCAAAGGTCGCCACAATAATACGTCCATTGGCCTTTTTAAAATGGCTCTCAAAAGAATCCCCAACGATGCTTTCGCTCATCGTATATCCGGGTGTTTGCGCGTTGGTGCTGTCTGCCATCAAAAGCAGAACCCCTTTGGTACCCAGTTCCGCAAATTTCGCTAGTTCAATTACCTTACCGTCAACCGGCGTATAGTCTACTTTAAAATCCCCGGTATGAACAACCGTTCCAATCGGTGTTTCAATCGCATACCCCACCGCATCATCAATGCTGTGACTGACCTTAATCGGCGACAGTTTAAAAACACCGGCTTCGATTGTATCGGTCACCTTGATATCATATAGATCCTTTTTAACAATTTCGTGCTCCTCAAACTTGGTGCGAATCAGCGCATTAGTAAAGCGCGTGCCATAAACCGGCACATTCAAACGTTCCACCAAATAGGGCAAAGAGCCAATATGGTCCTCATGACCATGTGTGATAAAAATCGCTCTTAGTTTATCAATGTTTTTTTCCACATACGTGATATCCGGCAAAACATAATCGACGCCTAGCATATCATCCCTTGGGAAGATCAGTCCGCAGTCGATCATAATCATATCGTTGCCGTACTCGAACAGTGTCATATTTTTGCCGATTTCGCCTACTCCGCCAAGCGGCGTAACGCGTAAATCTTCATATTTCTTACTCAATTTTTTTCCTCTTTCTAAAAGTCATCATCATTCTTATAACTATATCATAGTCGAATTCATACCTATAAGGCAAGACTTTACAATCGCTCTTATCTTGTACTATTTCACATAGAAAAACCGCCGTACAAACTTACGCCGGTAGTTATACATAGATATTATATACGACACACTAGTATTGTTCAAGTATCATCACTTCAGTTCCCAAAATATCCTCAACAGTTAAAACACCGCAGATACGCTTTGCCACTTCAAAATCCACAATCTGCATCATGGTATAATCCACTGTTTCTGCGTTTTCTAATTCAAAGCTGTCATCCACAAAGATAATTCCACTATAATTATTGGACATCATGTTGATTGCCGCTTGTGCTGTTTCCTGATCTAAAAAAACAGCTTCAGTACACGTGATTTTCTTTTTATTAAGATAGTATAGTATGTAGCCAACAGGCTCATCGCCTTGGTATACGACCGTCACTCTTCCGCCGTCAACGGCCAAGGTTTCAATAATGTTGCGAAAATCCTGCGCATTTCTTATAAAATAACTGCGTTTTGTTTCCGCAAACGCACGATATATCTTCAAAAGCACATTAGGATCCGGCAACGACTTTTTATTGTAGTCTTTAAGCGAAACGCGTTCATCAGCCTTATGCACACATTTTTTCTTGAGCGTCACTTTTTTCATCCATGACACCGTATGATACCCCAGCTTCTTATAGAAGCCATGGTCAAATGGGTATAGATAGACCACGGGAATCCCTTTATTAAAGAGATATTGATGCGCTTTTTTCATGATTGCTGATGCCATACCCTGATGCTGATATGTCTTATCCGTAGCTACGCCCGCAATAAAGTATACATCAATATTCTTTTTCTTCTCCGGGCAAGCCAGCATTTTTTTAAGCATGTATAGCATGCTCACCAACTGTCCCCGGTCGAACACCCCAAGAGAATCATTTAAATCAATATTACGTTCAAAGTTAAAGTCAATATATGCGTCGCTATCCCCAAAAGCCTGCTTCCACAGCGCTTTTGCTTTGGGAAGCTCCGATTTTTCAATCGGTCTATATTCCATCACAATCTCCATCAACCGAGCAAGAGTATTTTTCCACCAAATAAACTGGGTTGTATGATAGTTTTGCCTTTCGAAGGCCCTCGATACCCATATCTTCTTCTCTGTTGATATATTTATAATCTGCCCATTCCCGCTTGACAAACTCGCGGTTGATATATGGATATAATCCCCTGATACTCGGGTTCGCTTTTTCAATATGAATCAATGCGGTGTCCTTATTGAGCGCTTCACCAAAGGTTAGCGCTTCCACGCGGCCGTTCACCAATACCACCGCGCCTTTTACATCCAGCTTATCATAATCATCCAAAATAGTGTGTAGTACATCTATTTCATCCCGCAAACTTCGATCATCTGCTTTTTGATCCACCCAATCCTCAATATGCGCCACGCACTCATCTTTTAGGGATATATCATATTCGCGATACTCATAACGGAATGTTTTTTCAAAATAATTGATATGATTCCGTTTCGCGTGCAGTTTTTTTCCGCCTAAATTAATCAAGTCCTCAGATAGATAAATATATTCATAATTATCACGATCATCAAAAAACTGAAATACCGGTTTGATCTCGGCTTCAATTTTATCCCTTAAGGATTTCACCACACCTTTAATGCAAAAGGTTTTGTCTTCCGAATGAATATGATTTCGCAGCTCCTCTAGTGCGGGTTTAACCGGTTTATCAAAATCATAAAGAAAAGGTGCTAAATAATGCTTCTCGCCATCAAACCCAACAAAGCTGATATACATGGCGTGCTCACCAAATGCTCTTTCTATCTGATACGATTTTGACCAAAGAAATAGATTTGTAAATGAGCTCTCCGCATTCTGATAATTATGCTTTTTGATCACTTCTTTAAATCGCTGTTTGTCTTCACATGCTAGTCTTTTAAATTCCAAATATCCGCCTCCATATTCTATAATTTTATACCATTCTTTTTGATTGTCAAATCTACTGATCAGATATTTAAAAAAAGTTAATATTTCCGAGTACTTTACTATGTCTTTTATATGTCAACCACAGCATATGTTTAGGGTTGACATTTGATGTGGCTTATATTATTATTCTCTAAGTAAATACGGCTACGGCCATATAAGGAGACCTTATTTGAAATATCAATCACATCGATTACGCTATATCATATTAGCCGCACTTTTTGCTGGCTTGATGGCCATTTCCGCATGGTTTAAAATCCCGTTGCCCCCCACCATGACTCCCGTCACCTTGCAAGTGATGTTTGTTCTTTTTGCGGGGCTTATGCTACCTCCTGTCTATGCCTTTGCATCACAGGCCGTATATGTTCTTATTGGCTTGGTGGGCTTACCCGTATTCACCGAAGGCGGCGGATTTGCCTATGTGCTAAAACCGACTTTCGGGTTTCTTCTCGGGTTTATACTTGCCGCTTGGTTCATCGCGGTACTCGTTAAACGCTTCTCAGCCAAGAAAGTGGTTTCGTTATTTCTTATCGCGCTTGCCGGCGTTGCGATCATCTATATCATCGGTGTGCCTTACGGTTATGTCATATTCAACCACGTCCTCGGTGCAGACTGGACGCTCACACAGGTCATCACGGCATTTTGCACGCTGTATCTACCGCTGGATATTTTAAAAGCCGTTATTGCCGCCATCATCGCCTTTGCTGTACAAAAAAGAATTCGTATATCTTAAAATAAATAACATAAAAAGAGCAGTGCCTATAAAAAGCACTGCTCTTTATTTTTTTGCTTAAACCGGGTGTACTAGGTTTTCTTTGTCTAAAAGCTCAGAATCAATTTTGTATTTCTTTGCTTTTCTATACTCAAAGTATTTCAGTGCTACCTGCGGGAACAAGGCATAGGACAATACGTCCTCATCCTGTTCGATATATTCCTTGATCTCTTCGCGATACTTATCAAGCTCTGGCGGAATATCATCGGCCGGTCTATGCGTGATAACTTTAGCGTCACCAATACATTTCTTACGAACAGCTT
>JBFLKV010000262.1:0-10581 GCA_040883365.1 Eubacteriales bacterium | reverse complement strand
AGTAGCGCTAGAGATAAATAAAATAAACCACTTCTATCTTATTGAGTACGTCACAGATAAACGACCAGAGCTTCAAACAGATTTTGAGCATTTGTCGGCAAAAATGTGGAATATAAAAGATGAATTGCCGTATATGTTTTACGTGTACCAGAAGATACTAATCAGCGAGACTATTTTAAATGAATTTGGTGTTGAACTAAAAATGGATAAGAGATGATAGTAATCATAGATTTATTTTTAGATTTAGGACCCAACTTTGAGATTAGATAAAACATCTTCCGCTCACTTCCGATTTTCTTTGTTACACTAACACCATCAAAGAAAAGAGAAGCGCATGGCCAAGGACTTTGCAGTACCCTTCTACAACAGCACAGCATGGCGGCGGTGTCGAACCGCCTATATTAAGTCGGTGAATGGACTGTGTGAACGGTGCCTGGCAAAGGGCAGGATAAGGCACGGTGACATCGTGCACCATAAGATAACGCTGACGCAAGCCAACATCAACAACCCAAGCATCACGCTGAACCATGAGAACCTAGAGTACCTGTGCATCGACTGCCACAACGAGGAACACATGAACTGTGCCGTGATGCGTGAAGGCCTCGCGTTTGATGAGAGCGGACAATTAATAGAAAAAAACGAATAGAAAAGCAAGCGCTAAGTGAATAAGCCTAACCCCCCCTTACCCAAGGTGGGGTTTTCTTTTACCCGAAACCGCTTGTGTACCTTCGGTGAACACACAAGGGTCCGCACATGACCCCCTCCCCCCATAAAAAAGGAGTGGAAATGACCAAAAAAGAAAAGGAAATCAACGCAGAGATAGAGAGACTTACACCTATATTTGTGGATATAGAAAGAAGTAAATTGGATATCGTTCAAGGACTCATTGAAGACGCGGCTTTTATGCGTATTACCTTAAGCTACTTAAAACGGCGTATTAACAGAGAGGGTGCAACTAATACGATGAGTCAAGGAAGTTATTCAATTTTGCGAGAGCACCCGGCGGCCAAGCTGTATAACACCATGATTCAACGGTATTCCAGCGTGATCAAACAGTTGACCGACCTTTTCCCGAAAGAGGTGCCAAAGGAACTTGAAGACGACTTCGACGTGTTCGTTCGGAAGCGATAACCAAAATGCCATCCTTGCCTATTGGCAGGAGATACAAAACGGGCTGGTTGTCGGCGATAAAATCAGGCGGGTATACCGCAAACTGGTCCGAGACTTAAACGATAAAAACAGTGAATGGATTTTTGATCAGACACGCGCCGATCATGCCATCACCTTTATAGAAAAATACTGTAAACACATAAAGGCGGCCCTTGGGGGTACGCCTTTTATATTGGAGCTGTGGCAGCGGGCGTTTGTCTCGGCTGTTTTTGGCTTTGTCCATAAAGAATCCGGCGTGCGCAAATACCGTGAGGTCATCCTCATGGTGGCACGTAAAAATGGCAAGTCCTTGCTTGGCTCAGCGATTGGGCTTTATATGATGGTCGCTGATGGTGAACCCGGACCCGAAGTGGTTAGTGTGGCCACCAAAAAAGACCAGGCAAAGATTATTTGGAAAGCCGCCAAGCAGATGGTGAAAAAATCACCGGCGCTGAAGAAGCGCATCAAGATGCTGGTGGCCGAGCTGGTCAGTGATTTTAACGACGGCAGTTTTGTGCCGCTGTGTAGCGACAGCGATACGCTGGACGGCTTGAATGTGCATTGCTCGCTGATTGACGAACTACACGCCATCAAGGACAAAAACCTTTATGACGTTGTCATCGATGGCATGAGTGCCCGAACCCAGCCACTGTCGGTCATCACGACCACAGCCGGTACCGTTCGGGAAGGCATCTTCGATATCAAATATGATGAGTGCGAACGCATCATCAACGGCTATGAAGATGAACTTGGATACCACGATGAACGGGTTCTCCCAATCATCTATGAGCTGGATAAGCGTAGCGAGTGGACGGATGAAACGGCTTGGATAAAAGCCAATCCCGGACTTGGCACTATTAAGTCTCTTGATCAACTCGCTCAGAAGGTGCTAAAAGCCAAAGCGGACAGCTTGCTGGTTAAGAACCTTGTCACCAAAGACTTTAACGTCCGAGAGACAGTCGGCGGGGCATGGCTGTCGTTTGAGGAAGTCAACAACAAAGCGACATTTGATGTGATGGCACTAAAGCCACGGTATGGCATCGGCGGGGTAGACCTTTCGCAGAGCGTGGACTTGACGGCCGCCAAGGTGCTGTTTATGGTGCCGGGCGATGAGCACGTCTACAGCTTGGGTATGTACTGGTTGCCCGAAGACCTTTTAGAAGCACGTTCTAAAGAAGATAAGATTACATACGATCAGTGGCACAAGCAGGGCTTGCTTCGCACTTGCCCCGGCAACAAGATTCACTATTCGTACGTGGTGCAGTGGTTTAAGGAAATCCGCGACGAGTACGACATTTACTTATCTTGGGTAGGGTATGACGCCTATTCAGCCGAGTACTTTGTCGAAGAGATGCGGCTGGCGTTTGGTAAATCGGCGATGATACCGATACCTCAAACCTTTAAGGTGCTTTCGGCTCCCATGAAGGTGATGGGCGCGGACCTTGCCGCCAAGATTGTGAACTATAACAATAACCCGATTGATAAGTGGTGCTTAACCAACACCGCCATTCAAGAGGATAGAAAGCTCAATATTCAGCCCTGCAAAACACAGAACCGGCGGCGGCGCATCGATGGTGCGGCGGCCATGCTGGACGCGTATGTACTTTTGCAGGAGAAGATGATTGAATATCAAAACTTAATTTAAGGAAAGCGCATGCAAAAACGAAATCTGCTTCAAAAGATATTCGGCAGTAAGCCAAAAGGTAAACAGTCCAGCACGTTCAAGCTGATCAATTCATCCACCAGCAAGCACTATGCCTGGTCGGGCGGTCTGATGGACAGCGATATTGTCAGAAGCTGTATCCGACCCAAAGCCAGCGCGGTGGGTAAGCTCACCGCCAAGCACTTGGTGGGCGAAGGTGAGAACATGAAAATCAACCCGAAGCCTGCGATCAAGAGCCTGCTGGAACGCCCGAATGAATTTGAAAGCATGCAGGACTTTCTGATGAAGATGGTCTGGCAGCGGGAGATCTTCAATAACGCCTTTGCCTATGTGAAGCGTGATGGATTTGGGAACATCGAGGGCATCTATGCACTGAACTATACATCCACCGATTTATTCAAAGTGGATGGAGAGGTGTATGTCCTGTTCAAGTTCCGCGCCGGAGAAATGGCGGCGGTACCTTACGATCAGATTATTCACTTAAGAAAAGACTATAGCACCAATGACTTTTATGGTTCTGATGGTGTGGGTACCCTCACTCCGGTATTGGAAGTGACCGGGGCAACCGACAAAAGCATCGTCAATGCGGTCAACAACTCCACGATTATCCGGTGGCTGTTGAAGTACGGTACCTCACTGCGTGACGATACCCTGAAAGAAAAGGCAAAAGCGTTTGTTGAAACCTTCATGAATATTGAAGACGGCGTGGGAGCGGCCGCTGTCGGGGCAGAGGTAGACGCCCAGCAGGTGGAACCCAAGGACTATGTACCGAACGCCGCCGTGATGGACCGGGCCAAAGAGCGACTGTATGACTACTTCGGGGTGAATAAGAACATCATTCAGAACAGCTTTACCGAGAACCAGTGGCAGGCGTTCTATGAGCAGGAAATAGAACCAGTATCAAAACAGTTATCCGACGCATTTACCTATGTGTTTTTTACGGATAGAGAACGGGGACTTGGGCACAGGATTGTGTTTGAAGCCTCGGCACTGAACTTCGCCAACATGAGCACGAAACTTAAAATGGCTCAGGTGGTGGACAGGGGCTCAATGACACCGAACGAGTGGCGGACCATTATGAATCTGGCCGCCATCAAGGGCGGTGACGAGCCAATAAGAAGAAAGGACACCGGACTGGTGTCCGAGGAGGTAGACAAAGTCGATGACAAAGAAACCGAATGAAAACATCGAAGCCCTGCTGGAAAGAGGGATGCAGTTTAGGACTTGCATGGAAATGCGAGCCGCAGAAGGTGACCAAAACGGCAAGATGATCGTGGAAGGCTATGCCGTACGATTTGATAGGCCGACAGTGCTTTGGGAGTGCGACGGTGTTGAGTACAAAGAGCAGGTGGCGCGGGGCGCGTTTGAAGGAACGGATTTGACGGATGTCATTTTCAACTTTGATCATACCGGAAAGGTATTGGCGCGAACACGCAACCGAACGCTTGAAATCATCGTGGACACGATGGGCCTTTTTATTCGAGCGGACTTGTCCGGTACCGAAGCGGGTCAGCAATTGTATAAAGAAATCAAGGGTGGATATGTAGACCGGATGAGCTTTGCATTTACCATCCGAGAAAGCAGTTATGACCGGGCAACACATCTGTACACGATTGAGAAAATCAAGCGGGTATATGACGTTTCGGCGGTATCCATCCCGGCGTATGACGATACGGAAATATCGGCCAGAAATCTCTTTAAGGTGGAAATCGAAAAAGAGCTGGGTATAGCGGAAGCGGACAAACTGTTTAGGAAAAGACTACTGCTTAGAACAGAAATCATGATGAAAGGAATTAAAAATTAATGGGAAGAGAAGCAATTGAAAAACGAATGAAGGAGATTAAGGCTCTGCTGGAAAGCGAGGAGGACATCAATCTTGACGAGCTGGAGACTGAGCTTCGCGGATTGGATGACAAGCTGAAGCACATTGAGAAGCGCGAAAGAATCGCATCTGAGATTGTACTGGGCGGTCATACGACCGAGATGATTGAGAAAAAGGAAGAGCGCGCGGCTGAGGTGGATGTGAAAGAAACCAAGGAATACCGCAGTGCGTTCCTTAAAACTTTGTTGGGTAAATCGCTGACCGAAATGGAGAAGCGGTCCATCACCAGCGCCGATTCTTCGGCAGGTGTCGCCATCCCGACTGAAACGTATGAGGTCTTCTTTGACAAAATGGTCAAGGTGGCACCCATGCTTTCCGAGATCACCTTACTAAGGGTACAGGGCAATGTGAACTTTGCGGTTCAGGGCAACCGTGCGGCTGCAGCCAAGCATACCGAGAATGAAGCGGTTACGCCGTCCAATGACACCTTTGTAAAAGTATCGTTGGCGGGCTTTGAAATCATGAAGGTTTTGCGTATCTCGCAGACCGTTAAGACCATGTCGGTTAACGCGTTTGAGGACTGGCTGACCACCATGCTGGCAGAAGACGTTGCCGAGCAGATTGAGAACTATATCATCAACGGCACCGGCACGGATGAACCCAAAGGCGTAGCGAACGCCGCGACGTATACCGATGGTACCAATGCGGTTGAGTACACCAATGGCGGCGTTATCACATACGATGAAGTGCAGGAAGCCATCGGCTATTTACCTGCGCGTTATGACAAAAAGGCTAAATTGCTCTGTAATAAGAAATTCTTGTTTAACCAGCTGGCTAAAATCAAGGATGACCAGAAACGGCCCATTTTTGTGCCGAATATGAACCAGTCGGTACCGCAGAACGTGATGGGATATGACATCATCATCTCGGATAAAGTGGCCAACGGCGAAGCCTACCTTGGCGACTTTACCAAGATTGTTGGTAACCTGTCTCAGGATGTGAAAGTCGAGAGCTCCACCGAGAGTGGATTCTTGAATAACTCCATCGACTTTAGAGGTACGGCACTGTTTGATTGTGATGTTGCGCTTTCTGATGCGTTTATCAAAATCAGTGAGGCAGAAGCGGCTTAAATGTGATGAGGGCGTAACTTACGCCCTCTTTTAAATTAAAAGGAGAATATGATGGCTAAAGAAAAAGAAACAGTAATCAAAGCTGATGATGTGGAAGTTGTTGAAGTCAAGCGAACAGACGAAACAATCATCTTCAAGGTCAATCAGCCGGTGCCCGCGAAACGCTTTGAGCTGATTGACGAGATGGTCAGAAAGCAGGTGGAAAAGAGCGGGCTTAAGATTGTGCTGATGCCTTATTCCTGTGATGTGGTCGAAAAATGATCATCACGCTGGCAGAGGCAAAGGCTTATTTAAAACTTGATGGCGAAGATGAAGACAGCCTGCTGGATATGCAGATTGCGGCGGCTGAGATGTTTATATTAAATGCCACAGGCAAAGTGTTTGATGATACTAATGAACTGGCCAAACTTTTTTGTATGATGCTGGTTCAGGATATGTTCGATAACCGCACAATGATGGTGAGTGGAAATGAAAAAATGAGTATTTCGGCAAACGCAATTATTACACAGTTAAAAGCCTGTAATATGGAGGCAACATGATCAAAGTTAATCCGGGTGAGCTGAACCGAAGGGTCACGGTATATAAAGAAGACCTAAGCCCGGATGGCGGCGGCGGGCAGATGGAGAAGTGGAGCACTAAAAGCGGCTGGAAGAAAGTCTGTGATGTTTGGGCCAGCATAAGGCCTGCCAGCGAAAAAGCGGTGGCTTTTGCCGGGCAATTGAAGGTTGAAGTGACGCACACAGTGCTTGTGCGCTATACCGAAGCAATTAAGGAAAAGCAAGCTATCGACTATCAAGGACGGCGCTTAGATATCCGAACCTTTCGGAATCTGGATGAAGCTGACCAGTATTTGCAGCTGTTCTGCAAAGAGAGGAAGCGATAATGGCATACGGAAAGAACATTGCAATAGACGGTATTGATGTCACCATACGGAACCTAATTAAGTACAATGAAGCGTTTTATCAGCAAGCAATCAAAATCGCTGAAAACGCGGCCAAGATTGTTGAGAACGCAGGGAAACAGGATGCGCCGGTTGGCAAGACGGGCAACTTAAGAAAATCCATCAAGCGAAAAAAAGTGGATGTAGACCGAGTGGCCTATACGGTGATGCCAAGGTTTGCTAGGGGCGGCCGACACCGACATCTAGTCGCGTACGGCACCGGTCCGCGATCACATAAAAAAACAGGTAAAAACGTAGGAGCTATGCCAGCGAATGATTATATGTCTGGTGCGGAAGCGGCGGCAAAACCATACTTTGAAAGCTCAATGAGAGCGGAAGCAGAGCGGAATGTCTATATTTGATTTACAAAAAAAAATTTATACAACCCTGAATGCTACAGCATTAACAGAAACGGCCGGGGTGTATGACTTTATCCCCGAATCGGCTAGTCTGCCCTATGTAGTCATCGGTGATGATAAAGCCGAGAAATGGAACACCAAAACCAGCGATGGTTGGAGGACAACGTCGGTGATTCACATTTGGGGTGAAGAGCGCAGTATGCAGACCGTAAAAAAGCTGTTAAAAACGGTTGAAACCTTGTTATCCGTTGATTTGGATGAGTTTAAATTTGATGGCGTATCCATGATATCAGCGGTCAGGTATGATGTGGAGTTCGTGCACGGCACGATTGAATTAAACTATAAAGTGGAGGAAGAATAAATGGCAAAAGTGAAAGGCGTGGATGTGCTGATTAAAATTGGCGCGGTCACGGTGGGCGGCCAGCGGGGCGCAACCCTGAATATTGCCGCAGATATAACCGATATCACCACCAAGGATTCAAACGGGTGGAAAGAAAATGAAGCAGGTTTTAAAGAATGGTCGCTGGAATTTGATGGCCTATGGGTGGTAGACGATGCGGGCCTTGCGGCCATCAGAAGCGCAATCCTTAATGGTACAAGCGTGGAGGCAGTTTTGGCCATGCCGGGCGGCGATACTTACGGTGGCACGGCGCTGGTGACTGAGTTCCCAATCGAAGCCCCGTATGACGATAATGTGACTTATTCAAGTACGATGACAGGAACCGGCGCGCTGACCTATACGGACGCGGCATAGAAGGAGGCTTAAGAGATGTCACAGATGCAATGGGTACCCATTAACGTGGATAAGCAAAGGCGTTTGCGTTTTGATACAAACGCCTTTTGTATGCTTGAGGAGATTACAGGAAAAAGCTTTGCCGAAGTGGCCAGCAAAGCAGGGATTACGGAGATTCGCGCGATGCTGTATTGCGGTTTGTATTGGGATAATCATGATTTAACCTTGGAAGCAACTGGGGAAATCATTGATGTCGTCATGCGCGAAGATCGATTGGAAGAGCTGTCCGAAGCTATTGGCAAAGCCGCAGATTTGGCGATGGGTACGACTTCTAAAAAGGCAATATCAAAAAAAAAGAAAAAGCGGCGCCATTAGATTTTGAGGATGCGTTTAGGTTCTACACGGGTGTGATCGCGCTTACACAAAAGGAATTTTACGAGAGCACCCCTGCAGAACTGCATATGCGGGCCGAGGGAAAGATAGAAGCGATGATGCAAAACGCCGAACTGGAAGCGTATGTGACCAGCGTGGGTGTGAATAATGTTTTAAACAAAAAGAAAATTAAACTATTTGACAAGAACAAGGATGAGACAAAGGCTAGCACCAAAGAGCGGCGCGAAGCCGATCTTAAATACTTAACAGATAAATTCGGAGGATAAAGCGCGAGGCAGCGCTTTTTTTAATACATGGCGTTACTGATTAAAATTGGCGCGAGTTTAAAAGACTTTGACCGGCAGATGCGTCGGGCGACTAAAGAGATTCAATATGTTGCGAATAAGTTCACCAACATGGGTTCAACCCTCACACGGGGATTGACTGTGCCATTGTTGGGGATAGCGGTGGCCGCCGGGAAGGTTGGCGTGGACTTTGAAACCCAGATGCTAAGGGTACAGGCAATCAGCGGCGCGACCGGTGATGAACTTCAGGCGCTGGAGGATAAAGCGCGTGAGCTGGGTTCGACGACCATGTATTCGGCGACCGAAGCGGCTGAGGGCTTGGAGAATTATGCCCGTGCGGGCTTTTCGGTGCAGGAGAGTCTGGACGCATTAGAACCGTCCGTAAATCTTGCCATAGCCACAGGGGTTGACCTTGCATCAGTAACGGACATAATGGCAGGTTCGATTAAAGGATTTGGACTTGAAGCAACCAAAGCGGCAGATGTAGCAGATTTATTGGCATCAACTGCATCCAGCACAAATACCGATATTGAAGAGCTGGGGGAAGCTTTTAGTTATGTTGCTCCGGTCGCGGCGGCGGCGGGCTATTCGATGGAAGACGTATCAGAAGCACTCGGGCTTATGGCGCAAGCAAGCATTGATTCCAGTTCTGCCGGTACAGCACTTAGGACGGCATTGACGAACTTAGCAAGCCCGACAGCAACAGCGAAAGCAAAACTAAAAGAACTTGGCGTAGAAATAGCAGATTCCGAAGGCAATATGTACTCGTTGGATGATGTTGTTGGACAGTTAAGAGGTTCGTTTGCTGATTTGTCAGAGCAAGAGCAGATTCAAGCAGCGACCGAGATATTTGGTAAGCGTGCGATGAGCGGCATGCTTGCCGTAATCAATGCGACTGAGGATGATATCAATTTACTTGCTGACGCGACAAGCGATTATTCAGGTACCGTCAAAGAACAGGCCGATATTATGCAGAGCGGGGCCAAAGGCGGATGGATGCGTTTAAAGTCGGCCGCAGAAGAGTTGGCGATTTCCTTTTCTGAGGTGCTGTTGCCTGCATTTAACAAGCTGGTCGCCAAGGTACAGACTATGGTGGACTGGCTGAATGCCTTATCGCCTGCGCAGAAGGAAACGATGGTTAAATTCTTAGGTATTGCCGCGGCATTGGGGCCATTGCTGTTGATTGCAGGAAAAGGCATCTCTATATTTGGAAAGCTTCATGGTATGTTTACGGCGGTTTCAAAGGGTGTTAGCATATTCAGCGGTTTGATGACCGGAGCGGCATTGCCGATCATCGGGATTATCGCCGCGGTGGCGGCGCTGATTGCCGGGTTTATCTATCTTTTCAAGACCAACGAAGCGTTCAGAACCAAGGTGATGGAGATTTGGGCGCAGATACAGGAAATGTTCAGCGTAGCTGTTGAATTTATTAAAGCACTTTTAACCGCACTGGGCGCGATGTTCTCATGGATTTGGGAGAACAATTTTATGAATGTTCAGGGTATTGTCCAGTCGGGGTGGCAGTATATCACCGAAATCTTCTCGTTTGCGATTCAGCTGATCACGGATATCTTCAAGGTATTCACCGCACTTCTGCAGGGCGATTGGCAAGGAGCATTAGAGGCGATTCTCACCTTGTGCGATAACATATGGAGCGGTATTAAAAAAGTGTTTAAAGCGGGCATCAATTATATCTTAAATCTGTTTGGTACCAATCTTGATGCCATGGTCGCTAATGTGAAAGAGAAACTGACGGCCATCAAGGATAAGTTTGAAGAGCTGAAGGATAAGGTAAACGGGATTATTGACAATATCAAAGAGATTTGGCAGAACTTTAAACTGCCAACATTTACTTTAAGAACATCGACAAGAACGTTTCTTGGTATCACCATCACATTCCCAACAGGGTTTAATATCAACTGGCATGCCGAGGGTGGTATCTTTACTCAGCCGACGGTGTTGGGCGGTCATGGGTTTGGAGAAGCAGGCAAGGAAGCGATACTGCCACTGAGTAAACTGCCGGGGCTTCTGGGTTTGAATAGTAACAATCAGAACATTATTCAGATCATCTTGGATGGTAAGGTCATCGAAGAGTGTGTGGATGGCGT